>JBPCOF010000062.1:0-2508 GCA_051000515.1 Geodermatophilaceae bacterium | reverse complement strand
TACAGAACCCCGGCCGCACCGTAGGCAAGGTTGAGTCCGCCGCTCTCGAACTGCTTGATGTCGCCGGGAAAAAGCCGATCCTCCCGTTCCGGCGTCGCACTGGCCAGGATGGCCGCGGCCATCGACTCTCTGGTTGCCTCCCAATCAGCCGGTTCAGTATCGAGCCGAGGCCGGCGTGCCGGGCTCGGAGGGCTAGCTATCTGACCACTGGTGATGACATCGACAGCGGCACGCAGCCATTCCTGCGGGACCGGGAACGTCTCGGCGATGACTGCGGCGAAATCCTCGACCTTGACGGGATCCAGGGTGAGAAGTTCGGTGAGCGGCATGAACATGAAGAACCGCAGACAGGCAAGCGCATAACGGTCGATGTCGAACCCGGTGCACTCGCGCGGAGACATGAACGCGGGGTCACCAAGGGTCGGGCGCTTGCCTTCGCTGATGTCAGACGCGATCTCCAGGTCGATCAGCGTGATCCGGCCGTCCGGGCGGACCAGGATGTTGTACGGGTGCAGATCCCCGATGACCATTCCCCGCTCGTGGGCCAGCGCCACCGCCGCCTCCACCCGGCCGTGCATGTCAATCGCCCACGTCGTGTATTCGTCATACGTTGATTCCCCACCACCGATCAGGGCCAATGGGTAACGGTCGACCAAGGTGTTGCTCAGCGCCGGACCCTCTACGTGCTCGAGCACGAGGAAGTCGTGGCCACCGACCGTGAAGTAGTCGAGCACCTCCGGTACGATGTCGAGCCCGGCCAGGCGTTGCAACATGTCCCGCTCCCGCCGCAACCGGGTCACCGCGTCGGCGCCGTCCACCGCCAGCCCGGCGTACGGTCGGGCCTCCTTGAGCACCACCGTGCGACCGGTCTCGCGGTCGACCCCGGCGTAGACCCCACCGCCGTTGGAGAAGTGCAACGGTCGTTCGATCCGGTATGGAATGTCCTCGACGGTCGCGCTGGTACGGGCGGCCAGGTGCGGTGCCAGACAGTCCGGCACAGACACCCACGGCGGGGTGTAGAACGTCGCTCCGCGCCGGTCCGGGACCAGCTCCCCGTCCGGCTTCTCGATCGCTGGCTCGAGGTCACCGCTACCGCCGATGCAATACCGCTCGGTGAACCCGCCGTAGCGGACGTACAGCGGCCCATCCCCCCACCGCAGGTCACTCAGGATGTAGGGGCCAGGCTGCCCGCCGAGGATCGCGTCCAGCTCGGTGGCCACCACCTCGAACTCAGCGTCGTCGGCGGGAAAGATCGTGACGAACTTTCCACTCGACCCACGGTGGGCGTACTTGCTGTTGGCCAGCAGTAACAACTGCCGGCTGCGCACGAACTTGAAGGCGATGCCCCGCGCGATGCAGTATTCCCAGGTCACGTCGAGGATGTCGCCAGCTTTGTCCAGGGAAGCTGAGGCGTGGATCTTCCAGCCCTGGGTCGGGAGCGCAATGCCCTCCGGGCTGTAGACCAGCCAGTCTTCTAGCTCTCTGCGCCGCCATCCCGCTGGGACCGGCAAGTCCGCGACCGGAAAGTCCACGTCGTCCATGCGGGCGATGATCGGGTTGTCGTAGAAGTGCGGATCAGCGAGGCAGAACCCCTCATAGCCTCGGTCCACACTGACCCTCCGAACGTTTTGGTTTCAAGCAAGTTACCTCGCGATCGAGCCGCCGCATACCCCGTAAGTCTGACCGAAGAATGAATCATTTTTCGCCGGGAGAACGAGCGTCTCGCTATTAGCATGCGTCGGCGCGACGCGCAGTCTGTCAGGTTCCGCGCTGCTCCCGCACGGCCTCAGCCAGCGTGTCGAACCGTTTTTGATCAAGAATCGCGCCTTCCCTCCGTACGGCCTCTTCGGCGAGCCGGATGACCCGGTCGACCCGCACCTCGCTGGGCCTGCGGAGGGGATCCCACGAGCCCGTGCCGATGTCCACCCAGACCTCGTGCCGGTTCCGAGCGCCGTCATTGCGGTCCTTGTCCTTGCTGGTCAGCATCAACACCAAGAGCCAGGTGCCGTCCCGTCCGATGACCAGGGCTGGCCGGTCCTTACCCGCGCGATGGTCGTCCTCGTACGGGATCCAACCCCAGACCACCTCGCCCGGATCGGCCGCGCCGTCGGGATCGGGGCAGTACTGGATGTCGACCGATCCGGTGTAGTCCCCGGGGTAACCCGCAGCCGGCTGCGGCGACCGGGTCAGGAGTCCGGCGACGGCTCTGGCGATCCGCGCGCCGAGTGGACCGGGTTTCATCCGGCCAGCCAAGCAGTCCGCCGCTGGTCACGCCACCGCCGGCTGCGCGGACATGGCCGGCCAGGTCGGCATCGGGAAGACTGCAGTCCATGACTCTCACGATCGGCGTCGATATCGGTGGCACAAAGGTGGCCGCGGGGGTCGTCGACGCCGACGGCGCGATCCTGTGCACAGCGCTTCGGGATACGCCCGCCGACGACCCGGCGAAGACGATCGCGGTGATCGTCGAGGTCATCGCCGAACTGCGGGCCGCCCACGACGTGGAGG
>JBPCOF010000048.1:0-10769 GCA_051000515.1 Geodermatophilaceae bacterium | reverse complement strand
CGGCTCGGAGCCTTGCCGACGTGCAGCGCGAATGTGAGGCCGAGGGGTCGAGCGTGCTGGTCGTACCGACCGACGTGAGCGATGCAGGCGCGGTCGATGGGCTGTTCGAGACCGCAGTGTTGGTGTACGGGCGGGTGGACATCGTTGTGCACTCGGTTGCCGTGGTGGCCTACGGCCGCTTCGATGACCTGTCCGCGGATGTCTTCGATCAGGTGATCGCCACGACGTTCACTGGTACGGCCAACGTCGCCCGGGCATCCCTGCGGCTGTTCCGTACCCAGGGCGCTGGGCACCTGGTCATCGTCGGCTCGCTGCTGGGCAAGATCGCGACGCCGCTCATGGGCGCGTACGTCGCGGCCAAGTGGGCCGTGCACGGCCTGACCCGGGTTCTGCAGATCGAAGCTCGGCAGACGCCGGGAGTCGAGGTGAGCCTGGTCTGGCCGGGCAGCGTCGACACGCCGGCGTACAGCCAGGCCGCCAACTTCGTCGGCCGCGTCGCCCGGCCGCCCCCGCCCGTGGACACCCCGGAGAAAGTGGCCCGAGCCATCGTGCGCGCGGTCGCGAAGCCTCGCAGGGAGAAGTCGGTGGGCGTGGCGAACCAACTCATGGTGACCGGCTTTCGGCTGTTTCCTGGCGTCTACGACCGGGCGGTCGGGCCGCTGCTGCGGCTGGCCGGCTTGACCCGTCAACCCATCGGCCCGACCGACGGCAACGTGTTCGAACCCAACGTCTGCGGAAATGCAGTACGCGGGAACTGGAAGCATCACAGCGAAATTCCCGACCCCCATCCCAAGGAGCCCGGAATGGAAGCCTCGATCCCCGACGATGCCCCGGAAGTCGTACGAGACATCAATGCCTGCACCGAGGACGTGTGGACGGTGCTGTCCGACGGGTGGGCCTACGCCTCCTGGGTGGTCGGAACCGCCCGGATCCGTGGCGTCGACCCGGAATGGCCGCAACCCGGCGCGCAGATCCACCACTCGTTCGGGCTGTGGCCGGCCCTGATCGACGACAGCACCGAGGTGCTCAGCGCGCAACCGTTGCGCGAACTGTTGCTCAAGGCTCGCGGTTGGCCGGCCGGTGAGGCACACGTACGCGTCGTACTTACCGAAGTCGGCAGCGACTGCACCCGGGTACGGCTGGCCGAGGACGCCGTCGCCGGACCGGGGCAGCTGATCCCTCGTCCGTTGCGTCAGTCGCTGATCGCCTGGCGGAACACCGAATCACTTCGCCGGCTGGCCTATCTGGCCGAGCACGGCAATCCCGCACGACGATCCGCCCCGGACTGACGCACACCTGCTAGACGGCTCAGTGCGCCGCGAGGCTGGACAGGGCCGCCGGCCAGACGCAGTCCGGAGGCCAGAGAGCGCGGCGTTGCGCCGGCAATGCCGACAGACCGGGAATCGAGGCGGCCAGACCGGTCCACCAATGGCCGGTCAGTGCGGCCAACGGCATCCCGTCCAGGAATCCGCTGGTCGTCGTCTCCGGAGTGTTCAGATCCCCATGAGCGTCGAACCAGACGACTCCGCCCCACCTGTGGCGCTCCTGAGGGACTTTCTCCGGAGAAAGTGCGGTCTGGGGCCCGCCTGATGTGACTTTCTCCGGAGAAAGTGCGGTCTGAGGCCCGGAGAAGTTCGACCGTACGAGCCGCTCGGCGTCATCCTTCTCGTCCTCCAATTCCGGCATTACGTGGCTGAGCAGCAACGATCCGGCGCGGGCAGCGCTCGCCGTACGACCGACCTCGCTGGGCTTGGCGTGCAGGTCGCCGTGCTCGACGTCACGCTCGGGCAGCGCCATGTCGTGCACCAACAGGTCGACGTCGCAGGCCAGTTCGGCCAACGATCCCGATTCCCCGGAGACGTCACCGGAGAAGGCCAGGCTGGCATCTTCGGTCTCGACCCGGTAGAGGCCAGCGCCGGCATCATCCCGTGCTCAACAGCCACAGCGCTGACCCTGATCCCCGGCAGCGACAAGACCTCGGACACCTGCGGGTCGGTGTGGTCGCTGGGAATCTCTCGAGCATCGATCCCGAAGCCGTCGAAGGCGTGCAGACAACTCCAGGCACCCTGCGGCCCGAACAGCAGGTCGGTGAACCGAACACAGCCGGGATGCTGCTCACGGCCGGCCGGACCGGCAACGATCAGCGGCGTCGCGCCACCGGCCATCACCGCCGCGAAGACCACAGCCGGGAGTTCGCCGGTGTGGTCGGCATGGGCATGCGTGATCAGGACGGCCTTCATTCGGCCGGGTCGACCCCAGCCTGACCGAGTCGCGCGAAGGCGCCGCCCCCGCAATCCAGGAGCAGGAGCGGCCGGCCGCCGAGCAGGACGACGTAGGACGCCGACGTCCGCCGGGCAGTGACGAACGGTCCGCCACTGCCCAGGACGACGAGCTCGAGGTGCGCCATGCGGTCTGCTTTATCCACAGCTTGTCCGCAGCCGCGAGCAGCTAGTCCGCGGACCCGGGGCTCGGCCATCCGTCGATGCGCGGCGGCCTTGACCTTGTCCGGAAGCACCTTTTTCGCAATTCCCTGCACCTTGGTTTTCACCGAGCTGGCGAGGACCTTGTCCTTGCCGCCCATCAGCGCCTCGAAGCCCTGTTTGGCCACCTGGGCCGGGTCGTCCTTGCCCCGGCCTGCCGCGTCGGCCCCAGCCATGGCTGGGAGGCAACTCGGCAGGCCCTTCGCTGACGCTGGCCCCCGCTTACTGTCCGCAGTCGTTAGGTAACGGAACAGTCACCATAGATTGCCTGGGGCGTCGCCTGCGGTCAAGAGCTAAGTCAGAAAAGATCATGTCGATCGGGCCGTGCACCGGATCGGCCACGGTCACCTAGTACAGGGTTGTCGGGGTCATCCGCACCGCGACGAGCCCGACAACACCGAACTCACGGTTACGAGCCAGTCGATCACCGCTGCTGACGATCGAGTGCCTGCTGCGCCTTGCGCTGACGGTTCTCGGCACGGCGTAAGTCGATGCGAATCTCGTCCAGCCGCCGTCGGGAGTCGGTGAGCTGCTCGTGCAAGTGGCGTACCCGGGTCCGCTGATCATCTTCGGCCCGGACAGCCTTCGCCAGCGCCGAGTCGGCCTCCTTGACCGCCCGCGCAGCCTCGGCCATGGCTTGGCGTCGTCGCTGCTCTTCGGCTTTCGCCTCAGCCTTGGCTTGGGCGCGAGCTGCGGCTTGCGCGGCCCGCATCTGCGTCTCGGTCGCCTTGCTTGCCTGGCCCGCCCGAGTCTGCTTGATTGCCTTTCCCGCTTTGACAGGCTTGGCCGGCTGAGTTGCCGTGGTGGTGGTTGTCCGGGTGGCGGCGGCCCGGCCGGTGCCCGGCTCGGCACCGGTGCTCGGCGCGGCTCGCTGACGTGGGGTGGTCGGCCGTACGACGCTGAGCTCGGGTGGTGAGGCGAAGCCGAAGCCGTCCCACCGCGCCGGACGTACCAGGGTTGCGGAGCCGAGCTGCTCGACGACGCTCTGATCGGCCACGGCGGCGTTCAGCGTCGAGACCACCTCTTCGCGCAGCCCGGGCGCCGGCGAGCGATGCCCGCTGGCCAGGAAGGCCTGGTCGGCCAGCTCCTCGATCAGCCCGCGGCGCAGCGTCGACAGCTCGCGCATCCGGGCGCCGTCCAATGCCTCCTGGGCTGCCCGCAGCGCGTCCCCGAGTTCGGCCAACCGTGGCGCGGCCCCGGGATCGGACCGGACGAGCTGATTGAGCGCGTACGCCGATCGGGTCGGCTTGCGCAACCCGGCGATCTCCTTGCCCGCTGCCTTGTCGTCGTCGTCGCTGGACCGAGCCTTTGCCGCGAGGGCGGTACGCCGCTGCATGAACTCGTCCGGATCGACGGAGTACAGTTCCTCGATCGCCTGAGTCAGCAGGTCCCCGGCGCCCATCCAGACATCCTGCACCCGCACACCGGCTCTGGGGCGCGTACTTCTGCAATCTGCGGACCGGCGAATACATCGCAGACGCGGGGACAAGGAGACCCACTGGCCACAACGAGGCAGTCAACAAGGAAGTCGACCCAGGATGGAAAGTCGTCGCGGATCGGACATCATCACGGACTGGCCCGAGGAGTCGCAAGAGGCCGCCCAACTGGTCGTGGACACCTACGGTGAGCCGACGGAGGCCACCGATTCCGTCCTCACCTGGTACAAGGTTGGCCCGTGGAAGCGGGTGATCGCTTCGAAGACCTGGTTCACCCACGACTTCCCGGCACCGCACAGCGACTCCGTCGAGTCGGTCGTCGACTATCAGGTGCCGACCGAGTTCTTCACCCCGCTTGCCGAGTTCGACGGCAGCGTGATCGTCGAGCGCACCGCGGGCGAGCTGTCGGCTCGTTGTCACGACGAGCAGGCAGACTCGTCCACCAGCTGAGTGGGCACGGAAGCGCGACTGCCTACTTCCTAGGAGTCAGGGCGAGCTGGCGGGACTGGGCGACGAGGACTCCCGCCTCGTCCCAGATCTCGCCGTCCTCGGACAGCAGCCCGCCCTGTACGAACTGAGTACGAAACACACAGCGCAACGGACCTGGGGCCGGAACCGCCCGAATGTGCACGGTCAGCTCCAAGGTCGGAACCCAACCCGGCCCCAGCCCGATGTTGAAAATCGGCGGAGCGAAGGCGTCGGCCACCAACAGCAGGCCGATCGCGTCGACGCGCGCAGCGCTCTGACTCTTGTCGGAACCGCCGGTCCCGTACGGCCTGCTACCCGCAACGTTGGCTGGGAATCGGGTCGCTGCGGCGTCGGTAAACGCGAACCAGCCAGCCACCTCGGCGCGACCGGTCGGCTGGCCGCGCATGAACCCTTCGTCGCCCGGCCGCCAGCGCACGGCCAGCCGATCGTAGAGAGCCGGCCACGGGGGCGTGGACGACGGTACGACGACGCAGTCCTCGTACGGCGGCAGCTCGGGAGGTCTGCCGCTGACCAGTATCGCATCGGCGCCCGAGGACTCGCCGAAGGTCCCGAGTACCCGAAAGGACTCGCGAGCGTCCTGCTCGAATCTCGCCGTGAGTGTGGCCGTTCTCCGGCCCACCCGTACCGACTCGAGGAGCACCGAGCACGGACCGGCGTGGGCTGGGGACAGGTAGTGCGCGGTCACCGCGAGCGGCGGACGCCCGACGGACTCGGCCATCGCCCGACCGGCGATGGCCAGCAGATATCCGCCGTTAGGCACCCCGCCGATGTCCCATCCGGGTTCCACGGCCCCCTCGTACTGACCGTCTGCGGTCTTCTCGACCGCAGTCACCCGGGCGAAGTCGTCGGTCACCCTCCGGAGGTTATCCGCAACTGCCCGGTGACTCCTTCATCGCGGGACAGACCGGATGGGACAAGCGGTACCCGATCAGAGACCGAGCTTGTCCCCGAGGCCACCGCCGAGGTTCTTCGGATCGATGTTGAACTTGCTGAGCAAGTCACCGTGCTGATCGGTGTCGACCTGATCGGGAAGCTCGGCGTGTGCCTGGTCGGCCTGGTCATTGTCTCCGCGTGCGCGGATCATGTCGATGATCTTGTCCTTGGGGATGTTCATGACGGCTGCCTCTCGGTAGTGGTGTGACGGCCAGCAGTTGCCCGCCGCTGTGTCAGTTGTTGTCAGACGTGTCGAACCCGGCCTTGTCCACCCGGCGATGGAAGCGCATACCGGACAGGCCGCCGAGGATGGCCGCGATCAGCGTGACCACCAGAACGATGGCCAGGCCGATCAGCCCGCCGACCGTGAGGTCACCCGAACTGACCGGGATCGTCGGCAGGTTGATCTGACTGGTGATGTCGGTCTGCTGACCGGCGATCAGGCCGATGACCGTGAGGACGATGGCGATCACGATAGCCCACAACCACACGGCCAAGCCCTGTTTGGCCCCGTTGAACCGGGCCATCCGGCCGGCGACGTACCCACCGACGAAGTAGGCGATGAACAGGATCACCAGCAGCGCGATGGCCACGCCGATGCCGACGCCCCGCAGGTCCAGGCTGGAAGCACTAGTGTCGATGCCGATACCCGCAGCGACCGCGGAGACGATTGCGACGAGCAGGATCGTTGCGCCGATGGTCGTGAGCCAGCCGAAGAAGGCCGAGCCGATCTTGATGCCGCCGAACGCGTCTTTCTCGCGCGCCCGCACGGTGTCCCGATCGGTTCCGGCGCCGTCGCGATCGGCAACGCCTTGGTCGTTGTACGACGATGACCGGTCATTCCCGGCGTCGTGGGCCTCGGGTTCGTACGGATGTGATGGCATGGATCTGAATCCTCACTCGGGGCGGCTCCCAGCAGGCGGCTAGTGGCGATTTCCTGCCGTGCTCGAGCCGTCGACCTGCTTGGCGGACTCCTTCGCGAATTGCTTGGGATCCTGCTTGGCCCGCTGCGTCGCGCTCGCCGTCTGCTCCTTCATCCGGGGGGCCTCGGCCTCGACCTTGGCCAACGCGTTCTCCCAGCGGCTGCGCATCGGGGTGATCCCGCCGCCACCGACGGAGATGATGACGATGCCGACGATCGCGGCAAGGCTGGCGTACAGGATCGCGTTGACCACGTTCTCCGCGATCTGCAACTGGTTGAGGGCCGCGATGATGCCCAGCGCCAGAATCAGGATCGAGGCGGCGTTGGCCAGGACCTTGCCGTAGGACAGTCCGCCCATCGTGTTCTGGATGAGCCCCTTCACCCCGGCCGCGACTGCTGCCGCGATCACAATGATCAGGATCGCCACGAACACCTTGGGCAGGTATCCCACGACGGCCGCCAGGTAGGTACTGATCGGATTGTTACCGAATACGCCGAAAGCGGTCGACAGCACGAACAGCATGACCGTGTAGAACACCAGCCGGGCCAGGATGCCCGCGGCGTCGTACTCGGACTTGGCCAGTGCCTTCTTGACCCCGCCACGTTCCACGAGCCGATCGAAGCCGACTTTCTGCAGCACCTTGGTCAGGATTTTCTCCAAGGCCTTTGCGATCAGGTAGCCGATGATCAGGATCAGCAGGAAGCCGACCAGTTTGGGCAGGAACTGGACCACGGTGTCCAACAGGTTGGTGAAGGACTGTTTGATGTCCACGAACGAACTCTCTTCTGTAGGGGTCGAGCGCACAGATGACGATCTGAGCGCCGGTCAGCGGGTCGTTTCCCCGCCGCGGACGTTCTGCTCGGCGTCGGCGTCGACGTCGATCTGCTCAGCACGTACCTCTTCGGAGACCTGGGCAGTGTCGCTCACGGTGTCCTTGCCCAGCCGGACTCGCTCGACGGGCACGGTCTCCTTCTGAACGACGGGGCGTTCCTCGGTCAGGGTGACTTCGTGCTCTTCCTCGGAAAGGTCCGCGCCGGTCATGGCCGCGTCGCGGTTCGCGTCGGTGATTGGTTCGCGCTCGAGGCGTACTTCCTCCCGGGAGACCGGCACCTGCACCGACTCCGTGTGCGTCGTGACGTACTTGCGCAGCCGGGCCCGGCCGGTCTCCACCTCCTCGGTTCCGACATCGAGGCGCTCCTCTGAACGGGTCATGGCCTCGTCGGTGGTGGGGCCGGACACGTCGCGGCCTACCTGGCCGGACTGCACGTCGCGGCCTGTCTGGCCGGACTGATCGGTGCCGTCAGCAGTGTCGCCGTCCAAGCCGTAATAGCGATAGAGCTCAGCTTCTTCGGCCGGTTCCAGGTGATCTCCCTCGACCTGAGGGGCGTCCTTGACCTGAGCCTTGGACACCGGGACAGACAGCGCGCCTCCGGAGAAGCTGGCCTGCTCCAGTGGCACGAAGCTCTCCTTCGTACCGAACAGCCCGGTGTTGACCGTCACCCACTTCGGCTGGCCGCTGCTGTCGTCCAGGTAGACCTGGCCAACCTTGCCGATCTTGTCCCCGGAACTGTCCTGCACGGTGGCACCCATCAACTCATCTGCGTTCTGCTGCTCTATCAAGATTTTCCTCCTGATGTCTCGCCCGCCCGCACGTTGCGGGAGCGATCGTGGGCTGCAATCCGTGTGGGACGTTTGTCTCGCCAACGGGACAGCACTGGGACACGTTACCTCCTACACACCTCGCGAAACAGCAAAAAGTTATGCAAATACCGCTAATACGGGGCACCACTGGACCAGCTGCGGGATAATCGGGACATACGTCGCATCAGCCACTAGCATCGTCGTACGTTGATCGATATCCGGGGAACCAGTGACGAGTGGGACGCAGACAGCCGTGAGCGGGCCGTCCCGCGGGCCGACGCTGTCGCCAGTCGTGAGCGGATTCTGGACGCGGCAGCGGCGCTGGTCGGCGACCGGCGGGTGACGATGATGGAAGTGGCCGCGGCGGCGGGCGTCGGCCGCTCGACGCTGTACCGCCATTTCCCGACCCGCGGGGCGTTGGAGGAGGCTCGCCGCCAGCGGGCCAGCGAGATGTCAGCGCTGTCTCCGGCCGGGACCGGACGGGGAGCCGAGATGCCCTTCATGGAGCCGGGCAAGCTCGGACGCGAACGGCCGCTGCCCTTGGAGGTGACGCACATCTTGGACGAGGTGCCGCCATACCTGGTGCCCGACCAGTTGGTGGCCGAGGCGCGCCGGGCCGCCGGTGTAGCGGTTGCGCTCTATGTCGTCGACATCGATGGCTCGATCCTGGTTCGGCTCGCCGGCTCGGAGGACTTCCCCGCAGAACTCGAGGCACCGCCTGCCCTCGGTCCGGAGATCGTGCCCGAGGGGCTTCCCGCCTTCCAGGCGCGGCTACGCCAACAGCTTCCCGGCTGTGTGACCGAGCCCTTGTGGCTTCGCGGCCGAGTCACCGGCTTGCTCCTGTGCATCGGGACACCGCTCACGCCGCTCGACGACATCGCCAAGCAGGGCGCCGCCGCACTCGAACTCGCGAATAGTTACACCGACGTCATCGAGGCCGCGCGGCGACGGAAACCGCCGACACCGGCCGCTGAAATCCAGCAGAACCTGTTTCCGCCACGGATTGCCCGCATTGCCGGCGCTCAACTGGCCGGTGGCATTCTCCCGACCTACGAAGTCGGCGGCGACTGGTTCGACTTCGTCGAGAACCGAGACGGTGCCTGGTTGGCGATCGCCGACGCGGCGGGAACCGGTCCGAATGCGGCCGGGCTCGGTGCCGCAGCACTCGGCGCCCTACGCGCTGCCCGCCGAAGCGGCCACAACCTTGAGCAGGCGCTGTTGTCCACACACCAGACGGTGCTGCGACTCGGTAACCCCGAATTCCACGTGACCGCTCTGATGGCCCGCTGGCGTGCCCCGGCGAGAACCTTCACCTGGGTCAACTGCGGCCACCCGCACGCGTATGTCGTCGATGTCGACGGCAATGTCGATGTACTCGAGGGACCGATCCACCCGCCGCTCGGGGTCGGCCAGGATGAGCCGACTTTCCAGCTGACCGAGCGCCAACTGGCCTCACACGAGCGGCTGATCCTCGTGACGGACGGAATCACCCAACGACGGACCGAGGACGGCGGGCAATTCGGGATCGACGGGATCCGCCGCGCCGTCGCAGCGGTGCAGGCCCCCACGGCTGCAGCCACCGCGATGGCCATTCTGCAGGCCGTGACCGAGAGTTGGACCGAGCCGCTGGAAGACGACGGCACAGTGGTCGTGCTCTGCGTCTCCTAGATCACGACGACGTCCGCCGGAAAGCCGTCTCAGAATTATGCAAGCTCTGCGGGCAGATTGCCTAAACTTACGCAGTATGGCTGCAGCGTTGCTAAGTGGACAGACCTGTGGTGTAGTCGTTCCGTTGGCCTATCAGCGGCGCCGCGATGTTCGTCTCCTCTAGGAGTCACCGTGCAGTTGGCCCTCATGCAAGACGCAGAGACATCCCGTGCTCCGAGCACGGGTCGATCCCGCTATCACGAATCGGTGTCTCGACGCAGCCACGAGCTGCTCCTGCAGGCCGCCCTCCCGTGCCCGGAATCAGTCCGCCAGGATCTCCACACCCAGGTGATCTTGTTGAATCGGCGCGTGGCCGCCGGCATCGCCTCGCGGTACAACCAGCGCGGTGTGGACGCCGAGGACCTCCGACAGGTCGCGGAGATGGGACTGGTCAAGGCGGTTAGCCGTTACCAGCCAGATCGCAGCTCCGGTTTTCTGGCCTACGCCGTGCCCACGATCCGCGGTGAGATCAGGCGGTACTTCCGGGACAGCGGGTGGATGGTGCGTCCCCCTCGCCGGATCCAGGAACTCCGCGGTGAGGTCATCAGCACCGAGAACGACATGGTCCAACAGCTTCGTCGCTTTCCGACGGTGACCGAGACGGCGCAGGAAATGGGACTGAGCACCCCGGAACTGGACGAGGTGCACGGCGCGCGTGGGTGCTTTCGTCCGGCCTCGCTCGATGCGCCGGCCCGTGAGGACGTGAGTCTCCCGGTCGGTGAACTGATCGGTGCGGCGGATCCGGCGTACGAGCGCGTCGAGAACTACGAGTCCTTGACCCCGTTGCTGGCCGCGTTGGAACCCCGCGATCGACTGATCCTCGGCCTGCGCTTCGTGGACGGCCGCACGCAGAAGGAGATCGGGGACCAGATCGGGGTCAGTCAGATGCAGGTCTCCCGGCTGCTGAACTCCGTGCTCGGTCGACTCCGGGACGAGCTGTTTGCCGACTGAGTCGGTGCTGTCTTGCCCGGTGCGCCCACGAACCTGCTTTTAGCCCGAGTCAGGGTTTACCCGAGCACTGGTTGGGAACCGATGAGCAGGGCCGGGTGAGCATCCCGGGGCAAGTCCGGTCTAGGCGTCGCGGGTTCAAACTTGAGTGCTCGCGACGCCGATCGGCCGGGCCTTCGCCGAGCTCGGCCTCATCAACCTCAACGTAAAGC
>JBPCOF010000021.1:0-2896 GCA_051000515.1 Geodermatophilaceae bacterium | reverse complement strand
GCAAACTCGCCGACTGCCGCTCGACCGACCCGGCCGCCTCCGAGGTGTACGTCGTCGAGGGCGACAGCGCCGGCGGCTCGGCCAAGTCCGGGCGGGACTCGATGTTCCAGGCGATCCTGCCGATCCGGGGCAAGATCATCAACGTCGAGAAGGTGCGCCTGGACCGAGCCTTGAAGAACAACGAGGTCCAGTCCATGATCACCGCCCTGGGCACCGGCATCCATGACGACTTCGACCTGTCCAAGCTGCGCTACCACAAGGTCGTGCTGATGGCCGATGCCGATGTGGACGGCCAGCACATCGTGACGCTGCTGCTGACCCTGCTGTTCCGGTTCATGCGCCCGCTGATCGAGGCCGGCCACGTGTATCTCGCCCAGCCTCCGCTGTACAAGATCAAGTGGGGTGCGAAGTTGGGCGATGACTACGTCTACACCGAGCGGGAGAAGGACGCCCTGATCGAGGCTCGCGCGGCCGAGGGTCGCCGGCTGCCCAAGGAGGATGCGATCCAGCGATACAAGGGGCTCGGCGAGATGAACGCCAAGGAGCTGTGGGAGACCACGATGGATCCCGACACCCGGTTGCTGCTTCAGGTCACCCTCGATGATGCCGCCCAGGCCGACGCGCTGTTCTCCACCCTGATGGGCGAGGACGTCGAGGCCCGCCGGAACTTCATCACCCGCAACGCCCGCGACGTCCGCTTCCTCGACATCTGATCACACCGACCCTCCCGCACCGGAACCCGCCGTACGGCGTCCACCGTGCGTGGCCCATACCAGACCCATTGACCGCAAAGGACTTTCGTGACCGAGACTCTGCCGCCGGAACGTGACCGCATCGAGCCGGTCGACATCCAGGCCGAGATGCAGCGCAGTTACATCGACTACGCCATGTCGGTCATCGTCGGCCGTGCGCTGCCTGACGTACGTGACGGCCTGAAGCCGGTACACCGCAAGATCCTGTACGGCATGCTCGACAGCGGCTTCCGCCCGGACCGCTCACACGTCAAGTGCGCCCGGGTCGTCGGTGAGGTGATGGGGACCTACCACCCGCACGGCGACACGGCGATCTACGACTCCTTGGTCCGGATGGCCCAGCCCTGGACGCTGCGCGCGCCGATGATCGACGGCCAGGGCAACTTCGGCTCCGCCGGCAATGATCCAGCTGCGGCGATGCGTTACTGCTTGTCAGGTGACGCACACGTGCGGTTAGCAGCCGGCGGCACGATGAGAATCGCCGATATCGCACCAGGCGTAGAGCCCAACAGCGATGGTGATGTCGACGTGAAGGTCCTTGATCGGAACGGCGAAATCGTCCACGCCTCGAAGTTCTTCCACTCCGGCAGTCATCCGACCCTTCGCCTGGCCACGACCGAGGGCTATCAGCTGACCGGGACGCACAACCATCCGGTGCTCTGCCTAGTTGCCGTCGCGGGCGTCCCAACGCTCATCTGGAGACTGCTCGACGAGCTCGGTCCAGGGGACCGGGTCGCCATTCAACGTCAGGGTTCGTCCGACCTGGGCATGGCGACCCCGGTTGGCCTCGACGCCGCGGTACTAGCTGGGGCCTTCATCAGCGAGGGTTGGACGTCAAGTCGGGTGGCTGGATTTGACAACACCGACTACGAATACTTCTCGCGCGTGGTCTCCGCGCATGCGACCGTCGTCGGTGGCAAACGGTCCACACATCAGGAAATGACAACGACCGGCAAGCGCCTGCACAAGCTCCGCATGCCGTTGGCTGGCCTGAAGAACAGCATCGTCAGGGATCTCGTCGGACACAGAAGCGCTACCAAGCAGGTGCCCGCCTTCATCTGGAGCGCAGTGCCCGCGATCAAGAGTGCGTTCCTGCAAGCTCTTTTCGAAGGCGACGGATCATCGTCACTGCTACCGCGCGCGACGATTCAAGTCAGCTACTCAACTCGAAGCCAACAACTGTCCAGCGACATACAACAACTGTTGCTCGAATTCGGCGTGGTCTCGCGCCTGTCCCGGTGCGCGACGGGTGAGATCAAGGTGGTCATCACCAATCGCCGTGACGCCAGGCTGTTCGCGGAACACGTCGGGTTCCTCGGCCGCAAGCAGGTCAAGCTGCTGGCGGAACTGGCGCAGATCCCGGCGACGAGTGTTGCGATGAGCCGCGACCACGTGCCGCACGTTGCCGAGTTCGTTCGCACGTACGGCGCCAGCCGTTGGACGGAACGGGATTGGCTTCGCCGGCACAACGTGGATCGCGTCGAGAGGTGGGAGCGCGACCGGGAACTCCTGCGGGCGAACATCACCAACGCTGACGTGTTGGATGTCGTCGAACCGTTGATGGACGGGCGGTTCTACTACGCCGAAGTAGCGAGCATCACCAGCGCGGGCGTCCAGCCGGTCTACTCCCTGCGCGTTGACAGCGAGGATCACTCCTTCGTAACCAACGGGTTCATCAGTCACAACACAGAATGTCGTCTGACGCCGCTCGCAATGGAAATGTTGCGGGACATCCGCGAGGAAACCGTTGATTTTGTACCGAACTACGACGGCAGCAACAGCGAGCCGTCCATCCTTCCGTCGCGGATCCCGAACCTGCTGGTCAACGGCTCTGAAGGCATCGCGGTCGGGATGGCCACCCGGATCCCGCCGCACAACCTACGGGAAGTCGCCGACGGGGTGATCTGGTCGCTGGACCACCCCGAGGCATCGGCGGAGGAACTCCTCGAGGCGTTGCTGGAGCGGATCAAGGGACCGGACTTCCCGACCCGCGGGCTGATCGTCGGCCGGGACGGGATCGACTCCGCCTACCGGACCGGTCGGGGCTCGATCCGGATGCGGGGCGTGGTCACCGTGGACGAGGATGCCAAGGGCCGGGCGATCCTGGTCGTCACCGAACTCCCGTACCAGGTCAACCCGGACAA
>JBPCOF010000125.1:0-7963 GCA_051000515.1 Geodermatophilaceae bacterium | reverse complement strand
CCAAGAAGGCCGCGACGTCGCTTGTGTGGCTGGTCGAGGAGATGGAGCAGCGCTATCTCGACATGCGTGCTTCCGGCGTACGGCACATCGACGAGTTCAACCGCCGGGTGATCAGCGGCAAGATCACAGCACCGCCGGGCAGCGAGCGGATTTATACACCATACCCGTACATCCTATGTGTGATCGACGAACTCGCCGACCTGATGATGGTCGCGCCGCGTGACGTCGAGGACTGTGTCGTACGGATCACTCAGAAGGCGCGGGCCGCCGGCATTCACCTGGTCCTGGCCACCCAACGCCCGAGCGTGGACGTGGTCACCGGGCTGATCAAGGCCAACGTCCCGAGCCGGCTGGCCTTTTCCACCTCGAGCCTGACCGACTCCCGGGTGATCCTCGACCAGCCCGGCGCGGAGAAGCTGATCGGGATGGGCGACGCGCTCTACCTGCCGGTCGGAGCGGGAAAACCGGTGCGGGTGCAGGGCGCCTTCGTCGGGGACGCCGAGATCGAGGCGATCGTGGCGCACTGCAAGAAGCAGGGGCAACCGGACTACCGCGAGGACGTCGTCACCGTGAGCCAGTCGACCAAGAAGGAGATCGACGAGGACATCGGCAACGATCTGGATCTGCTCTGTCAGGCGATCGAACTCGTCGTCACCACGCAGTTCGGGTCGACGTCGATGCTGCAACGGAAACTGCGGGTCGGCTTCGCCAAGGCCGGTCGGCTGATGGACCTGATGGAAAGCCGGGGGATCGTCGGTGCGTCCGAGGGCTCCAAGGCCCGCGACGTTCTGGTCAAGCCGGACGAACTCGACGCGATCCTCGACGCCCTGCGAGTCTGAGGCTGCTCGGTAGCCGTCTATGTCGGCACCCTTGCGGGTACTTCTCGCGCTTCGAGGCTCCTGCAGCACCCGCAACGGGCGAACAACCCGCCAAAGGCATCGCCGAGCGCTAGTAGTCTCCGGTCGTGACCCCCGTGCCCGTGCCGCCTCCCGGTCGCGGACGGGACGTGGCTCTGCTCACCCTCGGTTGCGCCCGAAACGACGTGGATTCCGAGGAGCTCGCCGGCCGGCTCGAGGCCGATGGCTACCGGATCTCCAAGGACGCCGAGCGCGCGGACGCGATCCTGGTCAACACCTGCGGATTCGTGGACGCCGCCAAGCGTGAGTCCGTGGAAACCCTGCTGGCCGCCAGTGACGGCAACGCCAAGGTGATCGCGGTGGGCTGCATGGCCCAGCGGTACGGGTCGGAGCTGGCCAAGGAGTTGCCGGAAGCCACCGTGTTGTCCTTCGACGACTACGCGAGCATCGGCGACCGGGTCGACGACGTCCTGCACGGCCGCCCGCTGACCGCGCACAGCCCCTCCGACCGTCGCCACATCCTGCCGATCGCTCCCGTCGACCGGGCCCCGGACGTGGCCCCGCCCGGTCACGACTGGTTACGCCGGCGTCGACTGACCAGTGGCCCGTCGGCCTCGATCAAATTGGCCAGTGGCTGCGACCGTCGATGCAGCTTCTGCGCGATTCCGAGCTTTCGCGGGCGGTTCGTCTCCCGTCGGCCGGCAGAGATCCTGGCCGAGGCGAGTTGGCTGGCCGCGACCGGCGTGCGGGAAGTCATCCTGGTCAGCGAGAACTCGACGTCGTACGGAAAGGACTTCGGCGACCTGCAGGCCTTGGAGAAGCTGCTTCCCCAACTCGCCGCCGTGGACGGAATCGAACGAATCAGGGTCAACTACCTGCAGCCGGCCGAGGTCCGGCCGGGGTTGATCGAGGTCATCGGGTCGACCCAGAACGTCGCTGCATACTTCGATCTATCCTTCCAGCACTCCGCGCCGAGCGTGCTGCGCCGGATGCGTCGATTCGGTTCCTCCGAGCGCTTTCTGGAGTTGCTGGCCTCGATCCGGGAGATCAACCCCCAGGCCGGTGTGCGCACCAACGTCATCGTCGGCTTCCCGGGTGAGACCGACGCCGATCTGGAGGAGCTCGAGGGCTTTCTGGACGAAGCCAGGATGGACGCCATCGGCGTGTTCGGTTACTCCGACGAGGAAGGCACCGAAGCTGCGACCTACGACCAGAAACTGCCACAGGATGTGATCGAGGAACGGGTACGGCGACTGTCCGTACGTGTGGACGAGCTGACCGCCCAGCGTGCCGAAGATCGGATCGGTACCCAGGTCGAGGTGCTGGTGCATGCCGTCGGAAGTGAGGACTTCGGGGGTGACCAGGGCCAGGTCATCTACCAGGACACCGCCGAGGAGAACGACCGGGCCGCCGCGTGGGGGACCGCCGCCCACCAGGCGCCCGATGTCGATGGGCAAACCCGGCTTGCCGCACCTGAGGTCGGTGGCGACTACGCACCCGGCGATCTGGTGCCGGCAACTGTCCTCGACAGCGTGGGTATCGACCTCACTGCGCAGCCGGCCTGTGAACGTGTACCGGGATGAGCAACGTGGTCCCCGATCCGGCCGCCTCAGCTCCCGATCCGGTCCGGATCCTGAATCTGGCCAACGGCCTGACGATCCTGCGCCTGGCCCTGGTCCCCGTCTTCGCGGTGCTCCTTCTGAGCGACGACGGGTCGGATGCCACCATGCGCCTGGTTGCCACCCTGGTCTTCGCCGGGGCAGTCATCACCGACCGCTTCGACGGCGTCATCGCCCGGCAGCGCAACCTGATCACCGAGTTCGGCAAGGTTGCCGATCCGATCGCCGACAAGGCGCTGATCGGAACCGCGCTGGTCGCCCTGTCCTTGCTCGACCTGCTGCCGTGGTGGGTGACCACTCTGATCCTGTTCCGCGAGGTCGCGGTCACCGTGCTGCGATTCTGGGTCATCCGGCACGGGGTGATCGCGGCCAGCCGAGGCGGGAAGCTCAAGACCGTCGTCCAGGCGGCTGCGATCGGGCTCTACATCCTTCCTCTTTCCGGGGCCCTGGGAACCGTCCGCTGGTGGGTGATGGCGGTGGCGCTGGTTCTCACGATGGTCACCGGAATCGACTACGTCATACGGGCGCTGCGACTTCGCCGGACCAGCGCCCGAGCCCTGCAACGGGCCGCGGCGGCGCGTAGTCAACGAACGCGCGAGGCGACGTGAACGAGTCGCACGGCACGCGCGCACAGATCAGCAGCGCCCAGATCGGCCGCGCCCAGATCGGCCGCGCCGGGATCGCAAGGCCATGACCTGACACCTCATGACCGTGAGCCCCTCGAGTGATCCGGATTTTGTCCACCGGCTGTTGCTCGCCCGCGGCTTGACCGTCGCGGTGGCCGAGTCACTGACCGGTGGCCTGCTCAGCGCCGCCCTGACCCATTCGCCAGGCTCCAGTGCGACCTTTCGCGGTGGCCTGGTCGTCTACGCCACCGATCTCAAGGCGCGGCTGGCCGGTGTCGCCCAGCCGCTGCTCGACGCACAGGGTCCGGTCAGCGCGGATGTAGCTCAGGCTCTCGCCAGCGGAGCGCGCCGCAGGCTCAGCGCTGATCTCGGGCTCGGAATCACTGGTGTCGCCGGGCCCGACCCGGTCGGTGACCATCCAGCCGGCACGGTCTTCGTCGCGGTGGCCGGTGCCGACACCGGGGCCGTGTCGCGCTTGGAGCTGGCCGGTTCCCGTACCGAGATCCGAGCGGCGGCCGTGGCCGAAGCGCTACGTCTGCTCGTGAGCGTCATCTCCTCGTAAGCGGTCTGGTCGCGCTGGCCGAATCCGGAATACCAGGGCCGCCTCCAAGCGTTACGCCCTGAGCAAACGTCCGTGCCGTCGACTCCTCCACACAGACCTCCGGGGTAGTGTCGAGCGCACTCTCAGGCGAGGAAGGGGGACGTTGACCGTGACATTGATGAGGACAGCTCTGGGCCGGCGGTTGCGCTCTCACCGCGAAGGTCAGCGACGTACGTTGCGCGATGTCTCCGGTAGCGCGCGGGTCAGCCTCGGGTACCTCTCCGAGATCGAACGCGGTCAGAAGGAGGCCTCCTCGGAGTTGCTGTCCTCGATCTGCGATGCCCTGGACCTGGAACTGGCCGACCTCCTTTCCGAGACCAGCGATGACCTGCGCACTCCAGCGGGCAGCACCGACCTGCTGTCTGCTCAGCGACTTGTCGAGGCTCCGGTCCTCAAGGCAGTCGACTCGCTCATCGCCGCCTGAGCTCGGTTCCCTCGCACAGCTTCTGCCCGCCGGCGCCAGCAACGACGGTGGGCGCCGCCCGCAGCAGGATCTGCTGCCGCCGTGACTGTCATGAATGCTACCGCCTCGCGATCGCGCGGCCCTGCCTCCGGGAATTGTCAGCGCTGGTGGAGAGAATGAATCGGTGCCTGTCCGACTGAGCCAAGGGAGTCCTCTGGACGCCGTTGGAGCGGCGACACTGGCGGCGCAGTTCCCGCGCCTTCGCTACATGGGCTCCAAGTTCCGGCTGCTTCCGCATCTCGCCGCGGTCTTCGACGAGATAGGGGGGACGACGTCTGTAGACGCGTTCTCCGGGTCCGGGGTCGTGTCCTACCTCATGAAGGCGATGGGCTATCAGGTCACAAGCAATGACTTCCTTACCTTCCCTTCGATCATCGCAAGCGCCACAGTCGCCAATGACACGGTTCTACTCGATGACGACACCGTCGACACGATCTGCGGTCCTGCCGCGGACGATCGTGACTTCATCAGAGCCAAGTTCGATGGGCTCTACTTCACGTCGGCCGATCGCGAGTTCCTCGACTCTGCCTGGTCACATATCGACCGTCTGAGCGGTTTCCAGCAGCATCTGGCCATCTCAGCGCTGATCCTCTCAGCGGCCCGGAAGCAGCCTCGAGGGGTCTTCACCTTCACCGACTCAGGCCGGTATGCCGATGGGCGTCGAGATCTGCGGCTGACACTCGCCGAGCACTTCCGAGAAAGAGCAGCCGCCTACAACGCCGTCGTCTTCGCCAACGGACAGGACAACCGAGCCGGTAGCAGCGATGTCTTTGATCTCGATCAAGGCCCGTACGACTTGGTGTATCTAGACCCGCCATACGCCCCGCCGAGTGATGACAACGACTACATCAAGCGTTACCACTTCCTGGAGGGCCTCAGCGTGTACTGGCGAGGCACCACCATCATGGAAGACACGAAGACCAAGAAGCTCACCAAGCGATTCACGCCGTTCGCCTACAAGCGGACCATCGAGGATGCCCTCCTGCGGACCTTCGAGCACTTCCAGGGCTCCCGTGCAATCGTGCTGTCGTACTCGTCCAATGCGATCCCCGACGCCGACCGCATCGTTGAGCTGCTGGGCAAGGTCAAGAACACCGTCGAGGTGCGGTCCATCGACCACAGCTACAGCTTCGGAACCCACGTCGCCGCCACGCGCCGAGCCGTCAGCGAGTATCTGTTCATCGGCCGTGACGCGTGAGCGGCGTCCCATCCTTCGAGGAGTACGTGACCTCTCTCGGCAGGCTCTCGGCCCACGTCGACCCGCTAGCCGCAACACCGGAGGCTGCCGAAATTCGGCATGCAGTCCGGAGCCTGATGGATCTGCCCGTCATCGATGTCGACACGATTGCCTCCTGGATACGCGCCCACCCCGCGTGGGTCCCAGTGCTCGGCCTCACGGTGGGCCTGTCCCAGGAGAAGCTCAAGAACACCCTGCGGCACGCCTTTGATACCTCCAGCTGGTCGACCCTGGCGCGCGATCGGCCAAGCGAGCTCACCGGACTACTTGACGAGGATCTTGATCTCCTTAGGCTCCTCAGGGTCCAGCGTCAGAACACCTACGACTTCGGTGACATCTTGGTGGCCCGCGCCGGCACTCGGGCAACTGCAACGCGGGCAGGTGCATCCGGACGTCGCATCGAGGACGAGATCGAGGCAATCGCCGTGGACCTCGGCCTCAGGTATCAGACCCGCACGCGATTCACCGGCCGAAACGGTCGTACGGGTCCCTGCGACTTGGTGGTCCCTGACGGCACCACCGCGGATATTGTGGTCGCGGCGAAGGGCTTTGACTCGACGGGAAGCAAGCTGACCGATGCGGTTCGAGAAATCGAGGAAATGGCAGACGTGCGGCTGGCCAGGCAGTTCGTGATCGCTGTCATCGACGGGATCGGATGGAAATCGCGCCAAGCTGACCTGCGCCGTATCCACGCGCTGTGGGAGTCTCGCCAAATCGACGGCATGTACTCCCTCGCCACGCTCGGCAGCTTCCGCACGGACATTGAGCAGGCCGCGCGACTCAGGGGCCACCTCTAGACGAAGACCCGAAATGAGCGGCGGACCCCTTGGTCGGTTGGGCTAACGCTATGCGCTCATCGACTCCGAAGTCGCACCGGCTGCAGTACAACCAACTCTGGCAAATCAACGTCAGACAGCCACGATGGGAGGCTCCCGGACCGGCTTGCCGCGGCCCCAGATGCCACGTTGAGCGGTATCGCCAACTACCATGGGCGGTACTCCCATGAACACTGCCTCTTCCGTGCTGGCCGCGGAACATTCATTCACGTCCGCTGACGATGCGCCCTCGGCGGTTCGCTCCGACCTGCGCAACCTCGCCATCGTGGCGCACGTCGACCACGGCAAGACCACGCTGGTCGATGCTCTGCTGCGCCAGTCCGGTGCCTTCCGCGCCAACGAGGCCCTCACCGACCGGGTCATGGACTCAGGTGACCTGGAGCGGGAGAAGGGCATCACGATCCTGGCCAAGAACACCTCCTTGGTCTGGCACGGCACCACACTGAACATCGTCGACACCCCCGGCCACGCCGACTTCGGCGGCGAGGTGGAGCGCGCGCTGACCATGGTTGACGGGATCGTTCTGCTGGTCGATGCCGCCGAGGGTCCGCTGCCGCAGACCCGTTTCGTGCTGCGCAAGGCGCTGGAGCGTGACCTTCCGGTCATCCTCGCGGTCAACAAGATCGACCGCCCGGACGCACGGGTAGCCGCGATCGTCGACGACGTCTACGAGTTGTTCATGGACCTCGATGCAACCGATGCTCAATTGGACTTCCCGATCGTCTACTGCTCGGGGCGCGAGGGCACCGCCACTCTGGACATGGATGCTCCGGGGTCGGACCTGTCAGCCCTGTGCCAGACGGTGCTCGACACCATCCCGCCGCCGACCTACACCGAGGGCGCGCCACTGCAGGCCTGGGTCACCAACCTCGACGCGAATCCCTATGTCGGGCGGCTGGCGTTGTGCCGCATCGTCGAGGGCACGATCAGCAAGGGTCAGGCCGCCGCCTGGTGCCGGGTCGACGGCAGCATCGAGCGAGTCAAGATCTCCGAACTCTTCCTCACCCAGCACTTGGCCCGCGTTCCGGTCGAGCACGCTCGTCAGGGCGACATCGTCGCCGTCGCCGGGATCGCCGACATCACGATCGGCGAGACCCTGGCTGACCCGGACGACCCGCGCCCGCTTCCGCTGATCACGGTGGACGAGCCGGCGCTGTCGATGACGATCGGGATCAACACCTCCCAGTTGGCAGGGCGCGACGGTAGCAAGCTCACCGCCCGCCAGGTGAAGAACCGGCTCGACTCCGAACTGGTCGGCAACGTCAGCCTTCGCGTGGAACCGACCGCCCGGCCCGACGCCTGGGAGGTCCAAGCGCGCGGCGAGCTGCAACTGGCGATCCTGATCGAGCAGATGCGCCGGGAGGGCTTCGAACTCACCGTGGGCAAGCCCCAAGTGGTCACCCGCGAGATCGACGGCAAGCGTCATGAACCGGTCGAGCGGGTCACCATCGACGTCCCTGAGCAACATCTGGGCGCCGTGACGCAGCTGCTGGCCGGGCGCAAGGGACGGATGACCAACATGGTCAACCACGGGTTGGGCTGGGTCCGCCTGGACTATCTCGTTCCCGCGCGCGGCCTGATCGGGTTCCGGAACGAGTTCCTGACCAACACGCGGGGGACCGGTGTGCTCAGCCAGGTCTTCGAAGGTTTCGAGCCCTGGTTCGGCGAGATCAACCTGCGCAACAGCGGATCGTTGGTAGGCGACCGCAGCGGTCCGGCCACGA
>JBPCOF010000252.1:0-4519 GCA_051000515.1 Geodermatophilaceae bacterium | reverse complement strand
GGTAATGCTTGCCACTGGGCGTCGGTTGGATCCTTTAGCCTGAGGTGATGGAGGTGCCGTGCTGGGGCAAGTCTCCGCGAGACAGCGTCGAACGAGAGTGTGAGCGCCGCGGCCAGGACAAGGTGATCGCTGGCTGCGCAGCCCTTTTGAAGGGACGCAGCGCGGACCCGGAGTTGATCTACGCCCTCGGCGGCCCTCCCGCACGTTGGGTCTTCACAGGAACCGAGCCCGGCCCCGATTATTGGTTACGCGTCTGGGCGGCCCGTGGTTTGCTGTGGGCTTGGGACGAGTCGACGTTCTCGTGCATCATGACGGCACTTCAGGATCAAGCCTGGCGGGTGCGCGAGATGGCCCTCAAGGTCGTCGCACGGCACCGATTGAAAGAGGCACTCTCAACCGTCGGATGGATGCGCGACGATCCCAACCCTAGGGTCGCATAAGCCGCAAGCCGCGCCCTTGTTCGGCTTAGCGATAAGCCCGCAGGACGCGCCGGGGCAGAGTAGCGACATCGCCTGCGCGGGTCGACCATCAGGAGCCTCTATCCGCCGCGAGTCTGGTAAGAACGACGCGAAACATCGGCGCGCTGTCGGCGACCAGGGCAGCAATGGCCGAGGGCATCGTGGCGGGCGGCGGGGTGGCGCTGATGCACGCGGCGGCGGCGCTCGACGGGCTCCAGGTCAAGGACGACTACGCGCTCGGCGTCGAGATCGTGCGACGAGCGCTCACCGAACCGACCTACCTGATCGCCAGCAACGCCGGGTATGCCGGACACGAGGTGGTGGAGGCGGTCGCGGAGATGGGCGTCGACGACGGTTTCGACGCCCTCGAAGGTCGCTACGGCAATATGATCGAGATTGGGATCATCGACCCGTTGCGGGTCTGCCGGTCGGCGCTGCAGAACGGCGCGTCGGTGGCCGGCCTGCTGCTCACCACCAACACGCTGATCGCCGAGGAGCAGACGGCTTGGGGCGGCAGCCGGGCACTGATGACCGAGTTCGGACAGCTCGACGAGGGTCTGCACCAACCCTCGCCGGACTCCAGCACCCCGCAGTCGTTGGGCCTCGGCCCGTCGGTCGGGTGAGCAGATCGTGACGGCCAACGGCGTGCCAGAGGGCCAGCCAGAGATCGTCCGGCGGCTGGACAGCGTGAGCGCCTCGACACTCGTCGACCTCGTCGAGGCCTTCGAGGACCTGCAGATGGTGCTGCGGTGCTGTGAGCGGCTGGTGGCCGAGCTTGCCGTCGAAGGCAGCGAGCCGGACGGCGTCCTGGTAGAAGCGGTCTGGACGATGGCGCTCTTGTCGTACGCGCGGTGCTTCTCGGCCGGCGGGACAGTCGTGCGGCTGACCGAGGAGGATGTCAAGGCGACGCAACCCGACAGCGACGTCTTGGAGTGGCACCAGGTCCTGAAGCGGCTGCGTGACCACTACACCGACCCTGCGACCAACCCCCGGGAGCGGTTCTCGGTTGGCGTGGCCCAGGACGCCAGTGGTGCGGCCAGTGGCGTGGCGATCACGTCCGCCCGGCAACCGCTGGTGGATGACCTCACGGTGCGCCAGACGGGAGCCATCGCGTACGCGCTGAGCGGCCTGGTCAACGGCCGCATCGAAGCCCAGCAGGCGATCGTGTTCGAGGAGCTCAAGGACACCCCCGAGGCCGATCTGGAGAAGCTTGCTCCCCTCGACCTCGCTCGACCCGTCACCGAGCCGTAGCGCACACCGGCTCGGTGTCCAGCACACGTCCGGCGAAATCGGCCCACCACGCCAGGCGAGACAGCCGACCCTCGTAGTCCCGCCGCTGGTTGGCGCCGCTGCTGCTGGCAGCACGAAGACGTGCGAGCTGCCGATCGTCCAGGTCTGTGCACCAAGTCCGGGCTTGTGGCATGACCCATGCCTCGCGCCACGGCTTCACCTGCTTTCTTGCCGTTGAAGCCGACCCATCGCGCTGGTGCAGCTCCAGCTTCGCGATCAGGTCCGCGACATCGGCCCGCGTATCTCGGTCGCGGCATCTCGCCAGGTCGACAAGACCGAGGCCGTGACCGGGTAGCTCCCGGTCAGCGCGCGGGTCGAGGCGCGATGGAGTCAGACCACTTTAGTCCAGCAGCGCCCAGAAGGCGTTGCCCGTCCCTGCGTAGTAGTGGCCGCGGGCTGCGTCGCACTCAACAGCGGTCCCGCAGAAGGCGGCGGACAGGTTCGACCCGAGGATCTCCCCAAGCACGTCCACCCGTCGTCTCCTTCGCTCCGACGCGTTGTCCGCGACGTGGCGCGTTTGTCCGACCGCTACGGCACCAGGTCGCCGTAGATGTTCTGGTCGAGCCCACCCTTCCGGGGGCAGGTGTCCCCGGTGTACGTGCCGTCGTCATTCTTTGTCCGGCACTGGTTGATGTCCCCGGTGTTGGTGTCGTTGTCCGGTTCGTCTGCCTCGCGCTGGTCGACCCCGCCAACCGTGTCACGCCAGTCGGTCCAGGTCCCGTAGGCGAACTTGCCGATGGCACTGATCCACAGGTAGTCCCCGGCGAAAGGCACCGTCCGGCCCGCGAACTGCTCGAAGTTGGGGTTGGTGGTGACATCACTCACCCGCTTGCTCGTGGCGAAGGAGTTGCCCCCGTTCGACGAGGTCGTGGCAAAGACGTCGAGCGCTGGCTTCAACGAGCGGTCCGCGCAGTTGCCGATCGGCCGGTCGACGCTGAAGCAGTCGTCCTTGCGGCTGTCCCACCACAGCACATGCAGCGGCCCGCCCTCGATGGACAGGTCGGGGAAGAGCTGCTGGGCACCGGCTTGAGGATCGACGAGCTTGGGCTTGGTCTTGGCGCCGGTGGCTCCGTTGTAGCGGACGAAGTAGATGCCTTCGCGGCTGGCCACGCCCGGGCTCACCGAACCGTACGTCGTCCCGGTGTCGGTCTCGGTCCCGTCGATCGTCGCGTTGTAGACGATGTAGATCTTCTCGTCGTTGGTGTCGGCTCGCTGGTCGGCGGTCGATCTGATTTGGCTGTCCTGACGGAAGAAGGTGTAGCCGGACTTGCAGGCGGCCCCGAAGTCCCCACAGTCCCGGGCGCCTCCACCGGTGACGAGCACGTCCTGTGCGTCGTACGGCGTGAACGTCTGCACGACCTTGGGCTTGGAGAACGACTGTCCACAGTCGGTGGACTTGACGACGATCACGGCGTCGCTCTGGCCCTTGTCGGCGAACTGGCGGTACGTCACGTAGACGTGACCGTTGGCGGTGACCGAGATATCGGCGAACTGAACGCCATGGACAGAGGCAGAGACCTTGCCCGGCTGTGAGAAGTTCGCGCCGTGGTCGGTCGAGCGGCTGAACTGGATGCTGTTGCCGCCGTTGCCGTCAAACCGGGAGTAGGTGAAGTAGACGTTGCCGCTGCACGCGCCCTGCGTGCGGTCGACCTCGATCGCGGTCTTGTCGTTGAACTGTCCCGAGACGGGCGCGGAGACTCCCCGGTCCACGATGACAGAACGTTGGAACTCCTTGCCGTCCTTCTTGGTCGCGCCATTAGTCCCGTCCGGGTTCACGTACGTCGCGACGCCCACGTCCCCGAACCCCTTCTTCGTACCCGCTGGGTCGCCGGAGGTCTCGGTGCCGGCGAACAGTCGGCCCTGCTTGTCCCATGCCAGGACGGCGTCTCCTGCGGAGGCAGTGCGCAACCCGGATCGAGCGGCGTACGGCGTGTTGTCACCTGGATAGCCGGGGACGAGAGAGGACCGGAACGAGGACCCGCCGTTCTGCGACCGGTAGTAGCCGATCCAGATAGGGCCGGAGGGGATCGGGGCCCCGTCGTCGTCCTCGCCGTCGTTGTAGACGCCGCAGTAGTCGTTGGAGCTCCCGACGATCACGTCCTTGTCACGCGGGTCCACCGCGACTGATGGCTCGTTCTGCCGTCCGCGGGCCCGTGAGCACTCGGCGAGGGTTTCGTCCTTGGCGACGCCGTTGCCGGGGTGGTTAACGTTGTAGTTCGACACGTAACCGGTGCTGGCGGGGTCGTCATTGGTCAGGCGCACGTCAGGTCCGGGAGTAGATCCAGAAGCGGAGGGGCCACTGAGGCCGAGAACGAACACGAAAACGGTGCCGGTGATGATCAGCGACCGTGCCTGTGACACGCGAGAAGACTTCATGATCTGTCCCTTTCGGACGGCCCCGATATTCCCGATAGGTCAGAGACGTCCCCGGGTGTCAGCAGGCTAACCGAGAATGAGGACCGGGACAATCCCACGACGAGACTCACCTAAAGTGCTCGCGAAGTTGGGGTGCGTGCCTCACGGGAGAACTGCTCGCGAAACCTGGGTCCCAGGTTCGAGCGCTGTAGTGGACTCCGGGGATGGGTCAAGGGTTGTCGATGGCAACGCGCAAAGAGATCACCAAGAAGTACGCCCGGGCGTACGTGTCGGCGACGAAGAAGGAGAAGGGCCAGCTGCTCGATGAGCTGGTTGGGGTCACGGGGTGGTCCAGGGCCAACGCTCGGCGGTCGATCGCCGTGGCGGCCAAGCGGAAGGGCTCGGCGCGGGCGGTG
>JBPCOF010000157.1:0-7657 GCA_051000515.1 Geodermatophilaceae bacterium | reverse complement strand
CGCCATATCACAACTGGGTCGCCTCCTTCTCTGCCACGGAGGCTGGCAGCGCCCTGGGCGTGGGCACGTTGCTCAGCTTCGAGGTGACCAGCCGAAACGGGTTTGGTGCCGAGGGTGGCCGGGTCTTAACGGTCCGCGCCAGCGGAACGTCGGGGACGGTGAACTTGACGGGGAACGACGTACGGACCCGGCTCGGCCTGAAATCCGACTGGTTCAGCTCAACCTCGAGCAACCTGCCGAGCATCTACTACCGGGACACCAACACCAGTGGGGCAGCCACCGGGCTGATCTCCTACGGCGACCGCGGCGACATCGCGCTGCAGTGCGACTGGGACGGCAACGGCACCGACACCCCCGGGGTGTTCCGCCGCGGGACCTGGTTCCTGAGCAACGACGGGGTGCGCGCTCAACTCGTCTTCGGTTTCGGCGACCCGGGCGACCAGCCGATCTGCGGGGACTGGGACGGCGACGGCAAGGACTCCGTGGGCGTCTTCCGCAGCGGCACCTTCTTCCTGCGGATGGCGAACGCTGCGGGCCCTGCCGACGGAACACTCCAGTTCGGTACGGCCGGCGATGTCGCCGTCGCGGGCAACTGGGACGGCGATGCCTACGACACCGTCGGCGTCTTCCGGGACGGCAGGTTCTTCCTTGCCAACAGCAACCTGCGGCCCACTACCGACGCCTCGCTGTATTTCGGTGACCGCGGTGACCAGCCGGTCGCCGGCGACTGGAACGGGGACGGTGCGGACACCGTGGGCGTGTTCCGGGCGGGCACCTTCTACCTCAGAAATGTCCTGGCCTCCGGACCGTACGACCTCGCGGTGGCCTTCGGTGACCGCGGGGATCGGGCGGTGCCCGGGCATCCCAACGGCGGCCGGATCGACACGGTGGCGATTGCCCGCGGCTACTGACACCCCGGTGATCTTGAACTTATGGCGGTGACACGCCGGTAGAACGACTGGAATTCCGCAACAACGTCAAGATCACCGATCAGGTGGCGCGAAGCTGGTCGACGTAGGCACTGCACTCAGCGAAGTCGGGCAGCATCTCGGCTTCCTGGGCTTCGGCCAGGCTCGGCGCGGCCACATCCCGGTCGGAGATCGTGACCTCGGCGGTCCCCCAGTCGATCCCGATCGCGGCGTCGAAGGCGTTGACCGCATGTTCGCGCTCGGGCGCGTAGGGCTCGGAGCACAGGTAGGTGACCGTGGCCTGATCGGTCAGCGCACAGAACCCATGTCCGAGTCCCTCGCTGAGGTAGACCGCTCGGCGATCGCTGTCGTCCAGCACGACGCTGTCCCAGGTTCCGAAAGTCGGCGAGCCCACCCGCAGGTCGACCACGACGTCGAGGACCCGTCCGCTGACGCAGGTGACATATTTCGCCTGGCCGGGTGGTACCGATGCGTAGTGGATGCCACGGACCACTCCGCGCGCCGAGACCGAGAGATTGGCCTGTGCAAGAGTCAACCGGTGGCCGAGCGCCTCGGTGAGCACATCGGCGCGGAACCACTCGAGGAACAGCCCGCGCTTGTCCCCGTGCGGTCGCGGGGTGAACTCGACTGCACCGCTGATCGTGAGCGGACGGGTCTGCACGATCAGCCCGGTCCCGCGACGCCCACCGGCGCCGCGGCATCGGAGTCGAGCAGATCGAGCAGGTAGTCGCCGTACCCGCTCTTGCGCAGCGGCTGGGCCAGAGCGCTCAGCGCGTCGTCGTCGATGAAACCCTGCCGCCAGGCGGCCTCCTCGATGCAGCCGATCTTGAGTCCCTGGCGTTCCTCGATGACTCGTACGTACTCGGCGGCGGCCATCAAGGAGGCGAAGGTGCCGGTATCCAGCCACGCAGTGCCGCGGGAGAGTTGGCTGACCCGCAAATGCCCCCTCTGCCGGTAGGCCTCGTTGACGCCGGTGATCTCCAATTCGCCTCGCGCACTTGGTGTCAGCGTGCGGGCGATCTCGACCACCGAGTTGTCGTAGAAGTAAAGCCCGGGTACCGCGAAGCGCGACTTGGGATGGGCCGGCTTCTCCTCGATCGAGACCACGGTCCCGTCTTCATCGAACTCGACAACCCCGTACTCTCCCGGGTTGGCGACCTGATAGGCGAAGACCAGACCGCCGCGGAGGTTCTCCCGTGCACGGAGTTGCTCACCGAGTCCAACCCCGTGAAAGATGTTGTCCCCCAACACAAGACCGACTGGTTCAGTCCCGATGAAGTCGGCACCGATTGTGAAGGCCTGGGCCAAGCCCTCCGGCCGCGGCTGCACGGCATAGCTGATCGCCAGGCCGAGTTCGGCGCCGTCACCGAGCAACCGATGGAACTGCCCGCTGTCCTCCGGCGTGGTGATCACCAGGATGTCCCGGATCCCGGCATGGATCAGCGTCGAGAGCGGGTAGTAGATCATCGGCTTGTCGTAGATGGGCATCAGTTGCTTGGACACCGCACGCGTGATCGGAGACAGCCGGGACCCGGTGCCACCGGCCAAGATGATGCCTCTCACGGCTCCGACAGTAACGAGCGACGTTGTTAGGCTGCTTACCCGTGCGTGTTCTCCTGACCGGCGGCGCCGGGTTCATCGGTTCTCATTTCGTCCGCAGTGCTCTGTCCGGTCGCTATGCCGGCCTGGAGGACGCCGAGCTGACGGTGCTGGACGCGCTGACCTATTCCGGGAACCGGGAGAACCTCGCCCCGGTCGAGAGCAACCCGCAGCTGAGCTTCGTCGAAGGGGACATCACCGACACCGGCCTCGTCGAGGACCTCGTTCCGGGTCACGACGTGGTGGTCCACTTTGCCGCGGAATCGCACGTCGACCGCTCGATCCTCGGTGGCACCTCGTTCGTGACCACCAATGTCCTGGGTACCCAGGTTCTTCTGGAAGCCGCTCGCCGGCACGGTGTGGGTCGGTTCCTGCACGTGTCCACCGATGAGGTGTACGGGTCGATCGAGGAAGGGTCGTGGGCCGAGGACCAGCCGCTGGCCCCCCGCTCGCCCTACGCCGCATCCAAGGCATCAAGCGACCTGATGGCCCTTGCCTTCTTCCGTACCCACGGGTTCGACGTGGTCGTGACCCGCTGCTCGAACAACTACGGGCCCTACCAGTTCCCGGAGAAGGTCATCCCGCTGTTCGTGACGAATTTGCTGGACGGAGGGACCGTGCCGCTCTACGGCGACGGGCTCAACATCCGGGACTGGCTACATGTGGACGACCACTGCACGGGAATCGCTCTTGCCCTGCAGAAGGGCCGGGCCGGCGAGGTCTACCACATCGGCGGCGGCACGGAACTGAACAATCGTGAGCTGACCGAGAAGCTCCTGGCAGCCTGTAGAGCGGACTGGGGCTCGGTGGTACCGGTCGAGGATCGCAAGGGCCACGACCGTCGCTACTCCCTCGACATCTCCAAGATCGGTGCCGAACTCGGCTATGTCCCCGCGATCACCCTGGACGCGGGCCTTGCCGAAACGGTGCGGTGGTACCGCGACAACCGCGCCTGGTGGGAACCGCTCAAGTCCCGCGCCCAGTTGCTCAGTTGACGAGTTCCCCGGCAACTTCTCGGGCATCCGGAGTCACTGGCTGGTTGGTCACGGGCGCCGCCGGCATGCTCGGCCGTGAACTTGCCGACCTGCTTGCCGTCGACGGATCGGCCGGTGTCGTGCTTGCTGACCGGCAGACCATGGACGTCACCGACGAGAGAGCGGTTCGCCGAGCGGTCTCGGGTCTGGGCCCGCGCGGAGTGGTCCTCAATGCCGCCGGGTGGACCAACGTGGATGCTGCCGAAGCCGAGGAGGATCAGGCGACTGCGGTCAACGGAACGGCGGTAGGGCTGCTCGCCTCGGCATGTCAGGACGCCGGTGCCGCGTTGATCCACGTGTCCACCGACTATGTGTTCGGCACTGACTCCGGTGCTGCGTCGGCCTACGCGGAGGACGCCCCGACCGTGCCGATCAACGCCTATGGCCGCAGCAAGCTCGAGGGCGAGAACGCTGTGTTGCAGATCTGCCCGGACAACGGGTACGTGCTGCGTACTGCCTGGCTCTACGGTCGGCATGGACGCAACTTCGTGTCCACCATGATCGGCCTGGCCGGGACCCACGAGACGGTGGACGTCGTCGACGACCAGATCGGTCAGCCGACCTGGGCCCGCGAACTCGCCGCCCGGATGGTGGAAGTAGGACGTCGGCAACCCGCTCCCGGGATCTATCACGCGACCGCGACCGGTGAAACCAGTTGGTACGGGTTGGCCAGAGCCGCGTACGACGAGGCAGGCCTGGATCCCGACCGGGTCAGACCCGTCACGACCGCCGCATTCCCCCGGCCTGCACCGCGCCCGCCGCGAAGCGTGCTCGGTCAGGAACGGTGGGCCGCCGCCGGATTCGCGCCGCTGGGCCATTGGCGCGACATGCTCACTAACGCGTTTCGGGCCGGGACCTTCGAGGGCGCGCCGGCCTAGCGCTGTCGGCTAGCGCAGCCGGCGAACCAGTCGCAGGCAGCGGTAGACGAGCACGATCAGCCGGCTCATCACGTGTCATTGGAGATCTTGTACGGCTCATCCAGCGGTCCGACCCGGTCCAGGACCTCCTTCCGGACGACTGTGGCTGGGTATGACCGCCCAATGTCGACGCCGGCCATCTCGCTAGCCTCGGGTCATGGCTGGACGCGCTGACCTTCGCCTGGGAATCGCCCACGTCGCACCCTCGGTCTCGTGCCGCGCGTACTCCGCGCGCGCTGTGGTCGGTGAATGGATACCGATCACCGCCACGGTGTTCGGTGAGGGACACGACTTGGTCGCTGCGACGGTTGTGTGGACCGGGCCAAAGGCCGTACCGACCCCCGGTGCGGCAGCCAAGGGCGCGGTGCGCGATGGCGCTGCGCCGAAGCAGGCAAAGCAGGTAGTACGTATGCAGCCCGACGGTGCCGAGCCCGACCACTGGGTCTGCCTGGTCACCCCGGCGAGCGAGGGTCTGTGGAGCTTCGTCGTCGAGGGCTGGCGCGATCCGTGGGCAACGTGGCTGCACGATGTGCATGCCAAGCTCGACGCCGGACAGGATGCGGCTGAACTCGCGAATGATTTGGAGACCGGAGCGCGCATCCTCGATCGTGCGGCCGCCGGCGCGTCGGGCCCCAGCCGTACGACGTTGCGCGAGACAGCAACCCAGCTCCGCGACGACTCGACCCGGCTGACCGCGAGAGTCGCCTCGGCCCTCAGCACGCAGGTCGACGCACTGCTGCAGGCAACTCCGGTCCGGGAGATGGTGACCCGCTCAGCCCGGCACGAGATCTGGGTAGACCGGCAGCGGGCGCTCTACGGCTCCTGGTATGAGTTCTTCCCGCGTTCCGAGGGTGGGCTGGACGCGACTGGCGGGGCGGTGCACGGGACGTTCGTTGATGCGGCCAAGCGGCTGCCGGCCGTCGCCGAGATGGCCTTCGACGTCGTCTATCTGCCCCCGATCCATCCCATCGGGGAGGTCAACCGGAAGGGACCCAACAACACTCTTGACCCCGGCCCGGACGATGTCGGCAGTCCGTGGGCGATCGGCAGCAAGGACGGCGGGCACGACGCGATCCACCGCGCGCTCGGAACCGAGCAGGACTTCGCGGACTTCGTAACAAGGACCCGCGACCTCGGTATGGAAGTGGCCCTGGACCTGGCGCTGCAGTGCGCCCCCGACCACCCCTGGGTGACCGAGCATCCGGAGTGGTTCACCGCCAAGCCGGACGGCACGATCGCCTACGCCGAGAACCCGCCCAAGAAGTACCAGGACATCTACCCGCTCAACTTCGACAACGACCCGGCCGGCCTCTACGCCGAGGTGCTGCGCGTCACGAGGCTGTGGGTGGATCGGGGAGTCCGGATCTTCCGGGTCGACAATCCACACACCAAGCCGCTGAACTTCTGGCACTGGCTGATCTGGGAGATCAAGAAGACCGATCCCGACGTGCTGTTCCTCGCCGAGGCCTTCACCCGACCGCCGATGATGCACACCCTGGCCAAGCTCGGCTTCACCCAGTCCTATACCTACTTCACCTGGCGGACCGGCAAGACCGAACTCGAGGAGTACGGCCGTCAGCTTGCCGAGGCTGCGGACTACATGCGCGCGAATTTCTTTGTGAATACTCCTGACATCCTGCATGCGTCTCTGCAGGTCGGTGGACCGGAAATGTTCAAGATCCGCGCGGTGCTGGCCTCGATGATGGCGCCGAGCTGGGGCGTCTACTCCGGCTACGAGCTCTTCGAGCACCGCCCCGTCCGGCCTGGCAGTGAGGAGTACCTGGACTCGGAGAAGTACCAGCTCCGTCCCCGCGACTACGCCGCCGCTGAGGCGGCCGGTCAATCCCTGCAACCACTCCTGCGCCGACTCAACGAGATCCGGCGGGCACATCCTGCTTTGCAGCAGCTACGGACCATTCACTTCCACCACATCGAGAACGGCAATCTGGTCTGCTTCTCGAAGTCCGATCCGGGTAGCCGCGACGTGATCCTGGTCGTCTGCACCCTGGACCCGTACGGGGCGCAGATCGGCACCACAGCGCTGGACATGCCAGCGCTCGGGCTGGAATGGGCTGATCGCTTCACCGTGATCGACGAGCTGACCGGGGCGCAGTTCGAGTGGGGTCAGTACAACTACGTCGAACTCGGCCCGCACCGCGAAGTAGCTCACATCCTGCGCCTGACTCATACACCAGCCTGAGGGGACAGGAGGTCGGGCGGCCCGAGGTGCCGGCCCGCCCGACCTCGCACCGGTTCGTTACCAGCGGTGAGCGACGTCGATGATCACGCGTGATCCATCGGCCGGACCGTCCAGGGTGAAGACTCGGAACGGCAGTCGGGCCCGGACGCCGAGGCCGATCGTCGTGTAACCCTCGAAGCTGCCGGCGCTGGCGACCTGACGGAAAGTCTGATAACCGCTGACGTTGGCCAACTCGCTCGGGTTGATCGGGAGATAGGTCGGCGAGCCGGTGAACGGGTCCGAGGTCGAGACCTTGAGCACGATCTGCAGGAACGCCCCGCCGCGCAGCGGGACGACGTTGCCCGAGCCGTCCTGGCGTACTGCCGACACGTAGCGGACGCTGTAGCCGGCCGGGGCACCGTTGACGTCGACGTCCGTGACGTCCATGACGAGTCGGTCGAAGCAGGTGTGCCGGCCCGCTCGCACGTTGTACAGGGCGTCGTTGGAAAGGTCCCCGGCTCTCTCGTCCAGGGATCCCCAGGTGATCCCGCAATACGGCGCCGCCTGCGCGACGGACGTGGGAACCACAAATGCGATCGAAGCGATGGTTGCGGCGACCGCAATCCCCTTGAGCCAGGTCCTCATGGCATGACCCCTTCCGGGTCGGTGAGACTGATGCGCGACACCGCGGTGATGTCGTGGATTGAATACGCCAGCCGCCCACCGAAGGTTGCATCGCGATGTTGGCTGCTGGGCTGAGCCAGCACACCGGAACCGGCCGGGGATCTGGCCCCCGCCGAGTCGGGCCAGGACTCTCGGTAGCGTGGCCGCGTGTCCAACGGAGATGCTGCGGTGTCCGCCGACCCGATCGACGCGACCGAGTCCACCGACCCGCAGTGGTACAAGCGGGCGGTCTTCTACGAGCTACTGGTCCGCGGGTTCGCCGACAGCAACGCCGATGGGACCGGCGATCTGCGCGGGATGATCGGCAAGCTCGAC
>JBPCOF010000144.1:0-3034 GCA_051000515.1 Geodermatophilaceae bacterium | reverse complement strand
CGGCGCCGAGGACGGGGACGGCGGTGGCACCGGCGTCGAGACAACGACTGGTACGACGTCGGTGAACGACGATCCGAGCACCAGATCGATGAACCCTCCCGCGGTGTTCCCCTCCTGCAGTACCGAGTCGGGGACGGCGGCGGCGACGGTACGTGCGGCCTCGAGTTGATCAGGTGGATACCGGACGATCGATTCTGTCGCACCGGTGATCTGATTCTCGATCTCGGCTATGCCGAAGCCTTGTACGGACAGCGCGTCGGCAGCATCGGTGGCCAGCCCCCGGGTGCCGACTCCGTTGAACACATTGACCGTTATCTGCTGTGGGGCGATGGTCAGCACGCCCGGCTCCGGCACAGGTGCCGGTGGCGGCGTGCTTTCGGTGGGGGTCGCCGCTGCGTCTGGCGAGCTGGCCGGCTCGACCGGCGCCGGGAGATCGCTGTCACCGATGATCGCGCGGAACATCTCGCGGCTGGCGAGATCGTCGATGAGGGCGTAGCTCTGTTCGCTGCCCACCGGTTGGTATGCCTGCTGAGCCAACGGCACGCTGGCCTGCACGGTGTCACCGGCGGTGAACTCGCCCAGCTTGTCCCCGAGGTCCTTCAGCGCCCCCAACGTCGTACCGCGGTCCAGCGTCAACCCGTTGGCGACCTCGTTCAGAAAGCCGGTGAGCGCGATCGGGTTCGTGAGATTCCCCAGCCGTAAGGCCTCGTGCAACGTGGAGGCAAGCAGCAGGCGTTGCCGATCGGTCGCCAGTTGACCGGTCGGGTCCTGGTCGGCGTCGGCCTCGGTGAGCAACGCGCGTACCTGATCGGCGTCCAGCACCGAGGAGCCGGCCGACATTCCAGCGCGGGACAGATTCGCAGGCAGGCATACCGGTACGCCACCGAGTGCGTCGACCATCGGCGGCAGGCGGTCGACATCGAGTTGGACATAGTGGTCCATCCGCATCCCGGACAGCTGTTGCACGCTGCGGACCAGGCAGCCGGCTCCGGCCGTGGTGTAGCTGGAGGCCAACGAGCCGCCGTACGGATCGGTCAACAGCGACTGGCCACCCCTGGGGCAGGCGGGTACGTCGATCAGAGCGGTCAGCGGCAGGCTCACCAGCACCGCCCGATCTCGCCCCGGCTCCAGGTGCGCGATCAACGCCGAGGTGACCTCGACCTCTGCTCCCGTCGGCTCCACGCCAACGATCAGGAAGTTGTCGGCGGCGTCCTGGGCCTGCGGCGACATGATTCCGGGCGCATCGAGGGCCAGCGCAGCGACCCGATCGATCGTGCGGTCGAGATAGAAGAACAGCCCCACGTAGTAGGCCGCAGCGGAGGCGAGCAAGGCCAGCAAAAAGGTCAGCAGCACCGCGAAGGATCGGCGGACACGGTGTCGCCGGACATCCACCACGGCCTGCCGGGCCGCGATCCGGCGACCGGAACGCCGCCCGCTCTGCCCGGACTTGGCCAGCAGGTCGGGAACGCTCAGCGGTCCGGTGACCGACGGGTCGTCGGCGAGCCCGCGTCGACGCGAGCCGCCTTTTGCTGGCACCCGTGTGACACCTCATCCCTGCCGACTTCATACGTTGGATCTCGTACAACGCGTCGAGGGTACGGGGTGAGACGACGACGCCGCCCCGAGATGACTCTTCGGGGCGGCGCCGTTACTTAGTGTTGCAGGACAGCAGGTTTCGTCAGCCTTCCGAGGGACCCACGTAGCCTTGGGCAAGGTCCGTGGTGAACAGCTCACCCACCAGAGTCAGACCACCCTCGGCCTCGGTATCGGGCTGGGCGAGGTAGATCTCCCGCGAAGGCGAGCTACCGGGCTCTGAGTAGTCCAGCGGGGCGATGATCCCACCGGTGTCGCCGTCCGTGGTCTCGGTCAGGGCCGTCTGCAGCCCGGCCCGGGTCAGGTCACCATTGTCGCAGGCGCGTTGCATGACCGCGGCGTAGATGGTTGCCACGCCGTAGCCGTAGAACTGGCCGGCGGTGGGCGAGGCGTCCGGGAACTTCTCGACCAGGCGGTCGCGAAGATCCTGCGCCTCCGGGGTGTCCGAGGAGTACGGGGTGGTCGACGTCTCCACATACAGGTTCGCCGCCAAAGCTGCCGCCGCCGGGCTGTCCAGCAGCGCCGGTGCGAATACCGGGTTGTTGCCCAAGAACGGAACATTCAGCCCCCCCGCGGCCGCCGAGCCGACTGCCGAGGCAGTCTGCGCCGGAGTGGTCGTCAGGAAGATCGCCGTCACGCCCTGACTTCCCAGGGACGAGATGGCGCCGGAGAGGTCCTGATCGGTGGACTTGACCTGAACGTCGACCAGGTTCAGGCCGAGTTCGCCAGCGGCGTACTGCGCACCGAGCAGCCCGTTTCCGCCGTACTCGCCCTCGACGTGGATGTGCCCGACAGTGTCGCCCTCGGCGATCATGCCCTCGTCGACCATCCACTGGATTCCATTGATCATCTCGAGGTCGTAGGTCGTGCCGCCCATCAAGATGTACGGGTTCTCCAGCAGCGTCGAGGCCCAGGACGCCGGAGCGGTGACCATCTCGTCGGTGGTGATCTGGTCGAGCAGCGCCGTGGTCATCGGCGATCCGATCAGCTGGGTGATGCCCAAGACGTTGGGGGCCACCTGGTTGTAGAGCTGTACGGCTTGCTGTACGTCGTAGCCGTGGTTCTGGATGTCCAGCTCGATCTGCCGGCCGCAGATCCCGCCCTCTTCGTTGATCGTGTCGTAGACCAACTGGTTGCCCTGGACGATGCCCGTCGACAGGGAGGCGAACGGACCGGTCAGATCGGTCAGGATGCCCAGGTTGATGGTGTCGTCGGTGACGCCGAAGTCGGTGGCGACATCGGCATCGTTGCCGCCGCTCTCGCCGCTTCCGCCACCACCGCCGCCGCCGCTGTCGTCTGCCCTGGTGCTGCACGCTGTGACGGCGAGCACCGTCGCCACGCCGAGCGCAGCAGCCGCACGTGCCCTGCGAATGTTCATCGATGTTCCTCATCTCGGTTGGACTGGTTACTCGCCCGGTCGGGCGCCTCCCGCTCCGGACCC
>JBPCOF010000121.1:0-6867 GCA_051000515.1 Geodermatophilaceae bacterium | reverse complement strand
TCGGGCCGGCGTGCAGATCGCCATCACGACCGACCATCCGGTGGTTCCGATCCATTTCCTGGTGCACCAAGCGACGCTGGCCGTCAAGGAAGGACTGGACAGGGACGAAGCACTGCGCTCGCTGACGCTCAATCCCGCGCAGATGCTCGGCCTGGACGACCGGGTCGGCTCATTGACGGCGGGTCTGGACGCTGATGTCGTTATCTGGTCCGCCGATCCGCTGGAAGTGATGTCCCGTGCGCTGCGGGTCTTCATCGGCGGGCGCGAGGTCTACGCGTGGGACGAAAGCGCTGGAGCCGGTCGAACCTCAGATCCGTACGCCGCCTCCTGACTCAAGTTGATCATCGGCAAACTCCGGGGTTACGTCACCAAGAACCCCCGGTTTGCCGATGATCAACACTAGACCCGCCGACATCACTACCCTCGACCAGTGCCCGGACGATCCCACTTTCCGGCGATTCCGCCGGTGACCGATCTGCTGGTCGTCGCCGTGAGTGCGATCGAGGGGACGCCGCGCGCGGGCCAGCAGCAGATGGCAACCGCCGTCGACACGGCGATGAACACCGACGAGCACCTTCTCGTCCAAGCCGGCACCGGAACCGGGAAGTCGTTGGCCTACTTGGTGCCTGCGCTACGGCACGCGGTCGAGAACCGCGAGCCGGTCGTCGTGTCGACGGCGACGCTGGCTCTGCAAGCCCAGATCGTGGACCACGATCTACCGGTGCTCGTCGATGCCCTCGAACCGCTGCTCGGCCGGAGACCCGAGGTGGCACTGGTCAAGGGCCGGGCGCACTACGCCTGCCGGCACAAGCTGGCCGGCGGCTATCCCGCGGAGGAGCCGACCCTCTTCGAAGCACCCGCGGCCAGCGGCCCAACTTCGTCGTTGGGGGCGGCGGTCGTACGGCTGCGTGAGTGGGTCGAGTCCTCGAAGACCGGCGATCGGTCGGAATTGGTGCCCGGCGTTCCCGACCGGGCCTGGCGGCAGGTCTCGGTAACAGCGCACGAATGCCTTGGCGGGCAACGCTGTCCGCAGGCGGCGACCTGCTTCAGCGAACTGTCCCGGGCCAAGGCCCGCGAGTCCGACATCGTCGTCACCAACCACGCCTTCCTCGCCATCGATGCCTTCGAGGGCCGAGCCATGCTGCCCGAGCACCAGGTGGTGATCATCGACGAGGCCCATGAACTGGCCGATCGGGTCACCGGCGTCATCTCCGATCAGCTCAGCGCAGCCTCGGTATCGGCCGCTGCCGGTGCCGCCGCCCGGCATGCGGAGGTGGACTCCGATCGGCTGACCGATGCAGCAGCCGAGCTGTCCGCAGCACTCGATGACCTGGAGGGTGGACGCTTCCCCGACGTGTTGCCCGAGGCGCTGCATCGCGCCGTGGCCGCGGTACGGGATGCGGCCCGCGGCGCCCTGACCTCGCTTCCAGCTGCCGTTGCGCTCTTGGAGACCGCCGGCAACCAGGGAGCCCAGCAGCTCGCTCGGGGTGCCCTGTCGGAGATCTTCGACGTCACCGAGAGGCTGACTAAGGAATCCGATGAGGACGTCTCCTGGCTGTCGGTGTCCGACTACGGGCCGGGAGCGCCCCGGCGCCTGCTGCAGGTCGCGCCGCTCTCGGTTGCCGAGCTGCTCCGCGAGCGGCTGTTCGCCGAGCGGACGGTGATCCTCACCTCGGCCACGCTGACCGTCGGAGGCACCTTCGACGCAACGGCCGAAGCACTCGGGCTGACCGGGAACGACGCCCCCGCCTGGCGGGGTCAGGACGTGGGCAGTCCCTTCGATTACCCGAAGCAGGGCATCTTGTATGTCGCCAAACACCTGCCGCCGCCCGGCCGAGATGGTCTCGGCGCCCCCGGGATGGACGAGATCGCAGCCCTGGTCCAGGCGGCGGGTGGACGTACCCTCGGCCTGTTCTCCTCGCGCCGGGCCGCCGAAGTCGCAGCGCACGAGTTGCGCGAGCGTCTCGACGTACCGGTGCTCTGTCAGGGCGACGACGCCACCCCGACGTTGATGGCGGCCTTCGCCGCGGACTCGCGAACATGCCTGTTCGGAACGCTGTCTCTATGGCAGGGCGTGGACGTGCCCGGGCCTACCTGTCAGCTCGTCCTCATCGACCGGATCCCGTTCCCGCGCCCGGATGACCCGCTGATGTCGGCTCGCGCAACGGCGGTGACCCGGGCCGGTGGAAACGGGTTCATGTCGGTCTCGGCCAGTCACGCCGCTTTACTGCTGGCGCAGGGATCCGGACGCCTGATCCGTACGGCGACCGACCGCGGTGTGGTCGCCGTACTCGACTCCCGGCTGGCCAGTGCTCGCTACGCCAGCTTCCTACGTGCCTCTATGCCCGCCCTCTGGTCGACAACCGATCGGGACGTCGTGCTCGCGGCCCTACGACGACTGGATGTGGCCGCGCGCAACAAAGGCAATGCCCCGCCACCCGGAACAGATCCGGTCACCGTTGCGGTGCAAGCGATTTCAGCTGCTCCGACGGCGGCTGAGGGCGTCGACGACTAGTCCGAGGCCGATCCCGAGCATCCACACGGTCCTTGCTGACGCCGATGCCGGCCGGGGTGGGCCAGATGCTGCCCGGCTCGTGCAAGGCAGGCGTGCGCCCGTACATCGTGACCAGCCCGCCGGAAAACCCCGTCAGCGCCGTGCCAGCGACCGCGCTGGGAACGAACGGGGCCAAAACCAAACCGCCGACGGCGATCTCGCTGACTGACAACAGGCGCAGGAACTTCGGCGCCGGGATCGAGCCCAGGAACGGGAACGCCCCGGCGGCCATGCCGTGAACGCCTTGCGCTTGCTCGTCGGAGCCCCGCCACTTGGTCAGGCCGCTATGCAGGATGTACGCGCCGCTGACGACGCGGCCGGGGACATTGCGGGCTGAGGAAAGACAGAATCGCATCACCGACACGCTACCTTCGCCGTCGGCGCAATCTGCGCGATCTCAGATCCCTCCCACTGTCGGTCCAGCGGAGGATGTGCCCAGCAGGCGGTGCCGACGGGACTGCCTAGCCCGCAAAGCCAGACGGCACTAGCGTTGCACAAAAGCCAGTGCGGACCGCGTACCGGCACAACATCGGAGGAAGCAATGGTCAGCAAGGCACTCGTGGTCAAGATGATCGCCAAGGACGACACGCAGGACGAGGTGGCCAACTTCCTCACCGGCGCCCTGGAGCTTGCCAACGCCGAAGCCGGCACCCTGATCTGGATGGCACTGCGCACGGACGACTCCACGTTCTGGGTCGTGGACGCCTTCCCCGGCGACGCCGAGCGCCAGGCCCACCTCGACGGCCCGATCGCAGCCGCGCTGATGGAAAACGCCGATCGGCTGTTGGCCAGTCCGCCGGAGATCCTGCCGGCCGACGTACTCGCCGCCAAGTAACGAAGCCGCGCCTTCGACTGAACCGTCTGCAGGCGGATCGCCCCGGTCTGAGCTGCAGACGGTTCACTGAATCCGCGACCTTCGGCTGCCGATCGGCCTTTTGGATCCACGACAGCCGTCCCTGCAGGCGCCGGGACCTAGGCTGACCTAGTGCCGCTGCGGATCGGGATCCAGCTCCCAGAAGTGGAGCGAGATGTGCGCTGGCCCGAATACCTCGCCATGGCACACGCCGCGGAGAAGTTCGGCTTCAACTCGATCTGGCTCGGCGACCATCTTCTCTTCCGCGGCGACGGACGGCCGGAGCGCGGGCCCTGGGAGGCCTGGACGCTGCTTGCTGCCCTGGCCGCGGCGACCGAGCGCATCACGCTCGGCCCCCTGGTGGCCTGTGTCGGCTTCCACCCGCCCGGGCTGCTGGCCAAGATGGCTGCGACCCTCGACGAGATCAGTGGCGGACGCTTCGTGTTCGGCCTCGGCGCGGGCTGGAACCAGGCCGAGTTCCGCTCGTTCGGCATCGCCGCCGACCGTCCGGTAGCGCGCTTCGCCGAGTCGTTCGCCATCATTCGCGGGCTGCTGGCTGGTGAGCGCGCGAGTGCGGCAGGAGAGTATTTTCAACTCGATGACGCCGTCCTGATCCCGCGCCCGCACCGTCGTGTGCCGCTGATGATCGGCTCCAACGGCCCGCGGATGCTGGCCCTCACCCTGCCGCATGTCCAGGCCTGGAACACCTGGTACGACTGGTACGGCAACTCCGTAGCTGGATTTTCCGCGCTCAACGCACGGGTCACCGAAGCAGTGCTCACGGCCGGCCGCCGCCCCGAGGATGTCGCCCGCAGCGCTTGTGCCCTGGTGATCGTGGATCCGAGCGCCGGCGAGCGTCCGTCCAGGCCGGAAGCGCCGGGCGTGCCCGTCGAGCGCCTCGGCGAACACCTCCGCGGACTCTCCGAGGCCGGAGCCGATGAGGTGATTCTCGTCGCCAGCCCGATCACCGAGCACTCGATCCGGGTTCTCGGCGAGGCCGCGGGGCTTCAGCGCTGCTGAAATCCAGCTGCAAGCCGCAGAGTCGCGAGCCAGTTACGGTGGCGCATGGTCTCGTCTTGGATCACACCGAAGGCGCGCAAGGGCAGCACCAGTGATATTGCTGGGCTGGGGTTGCATACCCTCGAGCCGATCGCTGCTGGTGAGGTCGTGGCAGTCAAGGGCGGCCACATCGTGACGACCGAGATGCTGCACGCGCTTCCCGACCCGCTGCCGAACTCCGACATCCAGATCACCGATGATCTGCACCTCGTCGCGCTCACCGTTGCGGAGTACGAGCCGGGTGATGTCGTTCCTCAACCACTCGTGTGAACCGAACGTCGGATTCGCCGGCAACACCGTGCTCGTGGCCATGCGTGCTGTCGCTGCCGGTGAGGAGGTCACCACCGACTACGCCCTGTTCGACGACTACGACGGGCTGATGTCCTGCAGCTGTGCAACTGCGAACTGCCGGAGCATCGTCGACGGGCGCGACTGGCATCGCCCGAACTGCAGCGCAGGTATCGCGGCTTCTTCTCCTGGTACCTGCAACGCAAGATCGACGACGCTCGGGCGGTCAGGCAGCCGGGAGGGAGCTGACCAGCGCCAGGAGTTCCTCGGCTGTCGCGAGGTCGGCCGGCCGTACCGTTTCGTTGTGCCGTACGTAGACAAAGGCGGCCTTGACCTGGTCGACGTCCACACCTGCCAACGATGCCCAGGCCAGGCGATAGGCGGCTAACTGGATGGCGGCTGCCTGCTTCTCGACTCCAGTAGGCACTGCTCCGGTCTTCCAGTCGACGACCTCGAATCCTGTTCTGCTGTCCCCGAAGACAGCATCCATCCGACCTCGCAGAGATAGCCCGGCACCGACCCGAACGCGGAACGGGACCTCGACCTCGATCGGTTCCCGATCGGCCCACTCGCTGGCGAGGAAGGCAGCTTTGAGTTCGTCGAGGTCCTCGTCCGGAGACGCGCCGTCATCGGCCGAGCCAGGTAGTTCGTCGAGATCGACCAGTCGGGTGGCCCCGAAGCGTTGTTCGAGCCAGGCATGGAAGGCGGTTCCCCGGCGGGCCAGTGGTGCCGGCGCCGATGGCAGCGGTCGACGGATCCAACGGGCGAGTTGGTCGGGACTTCGGCGCAGCGCGACGAGTTCGGACACAGAGAGCTGCGCTGGTACAGCGACGTCGATCGTCGTGGCGCGCTGCCGATCCCGCTCGGCCAGCAACAGGTCGACCTCGGCATCCCAGGCCAGCGAGTCCAGCGTCATCGGATCCTCCGGCGGGTCCACCACGAGTGCTGCGGCTGCCTCCCGCGCGATCCGGCGCGCCGGTCGCAGCGGGTCGACCGGCCAGGCGAGTTCTGGGAAATCGTCCGACATCGGATTTATCGTGTCGTCATCGGGAGGCGGGGCCCAGACCGAGGCCACGCTTGCATGGGGTCCGGCCGAAAGTGCGTGTTCCCGAACGAGTTCGAGGATCGCCGAGGCCCCACGCGGCTTCTTCGCATCCCCGGTCCACCAGCTCCCCGAACACAGCAACGTGCTTCGCGCCCTGGTCACCGCGACGTAGGCCAGCCGCCACTCCTCGATTCCCGCGGCCTCTTGATAGGCCCGCTTGGCCTCGAGGTAGGCGGTCTCGGCCGCTTTCTGGTCGGTGACGCCGCTCAGGTCGAGATCAGGGAGGTAGTCCCGGTCACCGCACAGCGACACCGGGAGATGCCCGGGATCGGTCAGCCAGTGCTCGGTCCGCATGGTGACGTTCTGCGGGAAGACGTCCTTGGTCAGCCCGGGTACGGCTACGACATCCCACTCCAGACCCTTCGCGGCATGCACAGTCAGCAGCGAGACCGCTTCCTCGGAGGTCTGGACCTCCCCCGGCTCCAGGCCGCGTTCCTCGTCCTCGGCCGCGGCCAGGTAGCTGAGGAATGCCGACAGTGAGGGGACCTCCGCGATCCGAGTGAACTCCTCGGCCACCTCGTGCAGGGCCTGCAGGTGGGCCTGGGCTCGCGCGTGGGTCACCTCAGGTCGCACGGCTACCTCGATGCCGAGTCCGAGCGTGGCCACGACATCGTCGATCAGATCGGCCAACGACACCCCGCCGCGCCGGCGCAGCCAGGACAGCTCCTGGCTCAGAGCGGTCAGTCGTCGGTATCCCTCCTGCGAGTACGTCGTGGCCGGACCCAGGTCCTCCAGTGCCTCGATCAGGCTTCCGGTCTCCTCCGAGGCACCCACTGGCGGCGCAGCGGCCAGGTCCGCCACCGGCTGTGCTGTGTCGTCCGCTCTGGGGCGCGCCAGTTGCTGTCGCGTCAGCCATCGGCCGCGACGGCCCAGCGCCATCAGATCGCGAGGACCGATCCGCCACCGGGGGCCGACGAGCAATCGGCCGATGGCATCACCCGAGCTGGGATCGGAGATCACCCTCAGGGTCGCTACGACGTCAGTGACCTCGGGCTCGTCGATCAGACC
>JBPCOF010000349.1:0-3802 GCA_051000515.1 Geodermatophilaceae bacterium | reverse complement strand
ATCGTGACGCTCGGCGCTGCGCCCAACCCGGACGCGGCCCGAGCCTGGGTCGAGTTCGTCCTCTCCGAGGTCGCCATGTCGGCTCTCGAGGAGGCCGGCTTCCGATCCCCGTGAACGATTGCCATCTGATCGAGGGAGGCGTACGGACCCCTTCGCCGGCTGCCAGGTCGTGGTGGCAGCGACGTACGCCGCTGTCGCGGCGGAAGGCCTCCACACAGCGGCCAGGAGCGCGGATCCCGTTGGCGTTGCTGCTGCCGGCCGTCGTGGGGATCGCGTTCCTGGTCCTGCCGATGGTCGGTTTGCTGATCCGCGCGCCGTGGTCGGAGTTGTTTGTACGACTTGCCGAGCCCGAAGTCGGTCAGGCCCTACGGCTTTCCTTGATCACGGCGACGCTGGCCACGCTGGTGTCCATGGTCCTGGGCATCCCGATCGCATGGGTGTTGGCGCGCAGTGCTATCCGTGGTCGGTCGATCCTTCGAGCGCTGGTGACCGTGCCGCTGGTCCTTCCCCCGGTTGTCGGCGGGGTCGCGTTGTTCTTGGTCCTGGGGCGCCGCGGAATCGTCGGGGCATGGCTCTACGACACCTTTGGCTTCTCCTTGCCGTTCACCACCGCCGCGGTCGTGATCGCCGAGACCTTTGTGGCGATGCCGTTCCTGGTAATCAGTGTCGAGGGCGCGCTGCGGGCGGCGGACGCGCGATTCGAGGACGCCGCAGCGACATTGGGCGCCAACGGGTGGTCGACATTCCGTCGAGTAACGCTGCCTTTGGTCGCCCCCGGGATCGCCGCGGGTGCAGTGTTGTGCTGGGCAAGGGCGTTGGGCGAGTTCGGGGCCACGATCACCTTCGCGGGGAACTTCCCGGGTACGACGCAGACGATGCCGCTGGCGGTCTATCTCGCGCTGCAGAACGATCCGGAGGCGGCGATCGTGTTGAGCCTGGTGCTGCTGGTGGTGTCGCTGGCCACGCTCGCGCTGCTGCGAGAACGCTGGCTGACCCGGGCATGATGATCAGGGTGTGGCAGTCGCCCGATCCGCCGGTTCGCTACCCAACCTCTCGCTTGGCGGCTCCCAGAGTGCCGGTTCGCTACACAAGCTTCCTATTGGGGCTCCCGAATGTGCCCGTTCGCCACACAACCGGCGCTTGGGTGGGGGCCCGGGCACGGTGAGTCTGGCCGCGGCCTTCGCCGTACAACGCGGTTCCCTGAACCTCGAAGTGGACCTGACCGTCGAGCCCGGCCGGGTGCTGGTGCTGTTGGGCCCCAATGGTGCTGGTAAGTCGACCGTGCTCCGAGTGTTGGCCGGACTGCTGCGACCCGACGCCGGCCGGGTGGCACTTACTGACCTTGTCCTCGACGAGCCTGCGGCCAATAGGCGTGTGCCGCCATATGATCGGTCCGTCGGGATGGTCTTCCAGGACTACCTGCTCTTTCCGCATTTGTCCACAGTGGACAACATCGCCTTCGGCCTCCGATCCCGGCGAGTTCCCAAGGCGCAGGCCCGTGCTTCGGCGTACAAGTGGCTGGAGCGCGTCGGGCTCGCGGAGTACGCAAAGGTAAAGCCGGGTGGCCTGTCCGGCGGACAGGCGCAGCGGGTCGCCTTGGCTCGAGCCCTGGTCGGCAGTCCGCAACTGCTCCTGCTCGACGAACCGTTCGCCGCGCTGGACGCCCGAACGAAGTTGGAGGTACGCGCGGACCTGCGCCGCCATCTCGCCGAGTACGCCGGCGCCACCATCGTCGTCTCGCACGATCCGATCGATGCTATGGCGTTGGCCGACGAGGTCGCCGTGATCGAGGACGGGCGGGTCGTACAGTCCGGTTCGCCGACAGAGGTGGCTCGTCGGCCGCGTACGGACTACGTGGCCCGGCTGATCGGGCTGACCCTGTTGGCGGGCACCGGAGAGGGGAGCCAGGTGCGATTGGAGTCCGGTACTTCGGTGGCCGTCGCCGAGCCAGCGCACGGATCGGTGTACGTCGCGATCCGGCCCGAGGCTGTGGCGATCTATCCGACCGAGCCGCACGGAAGTCCGCGCAACGTCTGGCCGGCTCGGGTGGCCTCGGCGACGCCGTTCGGCTCTGCGGTCCGCTGCGATCTGGAGGGGCCGATCCCGTTGACGGCCGATCTCACGGCGACGGCCTTCGCCGAACTCGGGCTCGCCCCCGGGAGTGCGGTCTGGGCAACTGTGAAGGCGCACGAGGTAGAGGTTTATGCCCGCTGAGCAGCTTGGCCCGAAACCTGTGGTCCGGGCCGCCGGGCTGATCCTTGCCGCTGGTGCCGGGCGGCGCTACGGAATGCCCAAAGCACTTGTGCCGTACGAGGGTCGGCTGCTGGTCGAAGGTGCGTACCGGCTGGTCGCTTCCGTCTGCGATCCGGTGGTAGTGGTGCTCGGTGCTGCCGCTGACGAGGTCCGATCACGCGCCGAGCTCGGGGATGCCGTGGTCGTCCTGAATCCGGACTGGGACAGCGGAATGGGGTCCTCGTTGCGCACCGGCCTCGCCGCGCTGACCGCGCTGCACGGCGATTCGCCGCAAGACCGCCAGAGCGCAGACTTGGCTCCCGCTCCCGGCGGCTCACGTCACGACCCCCAGAGCGCGGACGTGGTCCCCGCTCCTGGCGGTTTGCCTCAAAACCACCAGAGCGCAAACCTGGCGCCCGCTCCCGGCGGTTTACGTCTGGACCGCCGGAGCGAGCGGTGGCCGGAACCGATCGAAGCGGTCCTCGTACACCTCGTGGATCTTCCGGGGATGACGGTGGCAGCCTTGCGACGGGTGGCAGCGGCAGCGACTCCGGAGGTGTTGGCGGTGGCCAGCTACGGCGGAGTACGTGGGCATCCGGTTCTGCTCGGGCGTACCCATTGGGCCGGTGTGGCCGAGACCGCGACCGGTGACCAGGGGGCGCGGGGCTACCTGGCCGCGCACGAGGTGACCGAGATCGAGTGCGCCGATGTGGCCGATCCCGTCGACCTGGACTACCCGCCACCGTGATGTCGCACCTTTGCAGGTGACTCGCGCGGTGTGTCGTCGGCGAACCTGCGACATCAGGGCGGGGTCGGCCGGGTCCTACGGTGATGTCGCAACTTTGCAGGGGACACGCGCGGTGTGTCGTCGGCGAACCTGCGACATCTCGCGCGGCGGCAGAGTGCGAAGGAAGGAACCAGTCGACCGGCAGCACCACGGCTACATTTGGCCGGTGACCGAGACCTCGCCAGCACCCGTCCGAGCCGCGATCAGCGCGGAACCGATTTCGGTCGCCGAGCACGAAGCATTGGTGTCCCGATCCGGTGCCGGCGCGGTGGTCGCTTTCGGCGGAGTCGTCCGCGACCACGACCATGGCCGCGAGGTCACCCAGCTCGAGTATGTCGGTCATCCCTCGGCCGAGGAGCTGATGGCCGAGATCGCCGGCGAGATCGCCGCCCTGCCCAAGATCCACGCGGTCGCCATCAGTCATCGGGTCGGACTACTCGGCGTCGGCGATGTGGCCCTGGCTGCCGCCGTCAGCGCAGCCCACCGGGGTGAGGCCTTCGACGCCTGCCGTCAACTGGTCGAAGAGGTCAAGGCCAGGCTGCCGATCTGGAAGCGCCAGATCTTCACCGACGGCGAAGAGGAATGGGTCGCCGCCCCCTGACCCGGAGCCTCTCGTGCCCTGGCTTCCAAGATCATGAGCCCCCTGGGTGCAGCCGGACTGCACCTCCAGAGCTCATGATCTCGGGAAGCGAGCCTCGATCCCCGGATGTTGCTCAGCGGGCTGGGGTGCCTGCGGTTCCGTCGTCGGGGTGATCCCGGTCATCGGCGGCAGCTTCCTCGGCG
>JBPCOF010000322.1:0-5327 GCA_051000515.1 Geodermatophilaceae bacterium | reverse complement strand
CAGGAAGGCCGGTACGATGCCGTGTATCACTGCCAGATCGCGACCATTGATGCTGCGTGGGACGTTGTCCACGTTCCGCCGCCGCTGCGGCAAGCCCACGTGTCGGTGCGCCGAGGGGGAGCCGCATGAGAGCCCGGCGTTGGTGTTCACCGAGGACGGGCGCACCAAGACCGTCACACTGCGTGAGAGCGAGGTCGCTGAGGTCGTGGCGGCGGTCGAGGCATACCGCGCCGCCCAGGCCGAAATCGAGCGGGCCGCCGATGTGGGGATCGCGGCCTTCCGCAAACGGCGCGCCCGTGCCCGGGGCGGGCGGAATCGATGAGCATCCGGCCTGGGCCGCTTGCCGGCGAGATTGACGCGTTCGCCGAGTCACGGCACCAGTTCGAGACCGTTGCGGGTTGGCTGGACTCGGCCGATGCCGGCGGCCTCGAGCACGCCGAACTGGAACGCAGACTCCAAGTTGCGGGTCGTGAGCTGCTGCGTCGGCTGCTACAAGACCACTTGGACCTGCGCGCGCACCGCGAGCCACGCGTCGAGGTTCGTGACTGCGACGCAGTAGCGCATCGGGCCGTTGAGAGCGGCCACCGGCGCCGGCTGACCTCGGTGTTCGGTGAGGTGGTCGTGGACCGACTGGCCTACCGGCGCCACGGTCATCACAACCTGCATCCGGCCGACGCGGTGCTCAATCTGCCCGTCGAGCGTCATTCGCACGGGGTGCGGCGCCTTGCCGCGATCGAGGCCGCCCGTGGCTCGTTCGACGCGACCGTCGCAGCGCTGGAACGGGCCACCGGTCAACGGGTCGGCAAACGCCAGAGCGAACAGCTCACCACCAGGGCCGCAGTCGACTTCGAGACCTTCTACGCCACCCGACAGCCGCCCGTGGGCGACTCCAGTGACCTGTTGGTGCTCTCCTGCGACGGCAAGGGCGTGGTGATGCGTCCCGATGCGCTGCGCCCGGCCACCGCACGCGCCGCAGCCACCAGCACGACCAAGCTGGCCACCCGGTTGTCCAAGGGCGAGAAACGCAACCGCAAACGCCTCGCCGAAGTCGGCGCGGTCTACGACGCGACCCCGGTGCCCCGTGTCCCGGCCGACGTGCTGTCAGCTACCACCGCCGAACCCGCCCACGACACTGCGCGCGATCAGACCAGCCGAGCCCGCAGCAGCCGAGCCCGCACCGGGCCAGTCGCGACCGGCAAGTGGTTGACCGCCAGCCTTGCCCGCGACGCCGCCGACGTGGTGGCCGATCTGTTCGACGAGGCCGAACGCCGTGACCCCGACCACGCCCGCACCATGATCGCGCTCGTCGACGGCAACAACCACCAGATCGACCGGATCACCACCGAAGCCGACGCACGTGGGATCGAGATCAACATCGTCATCGACTTCGTCCACGTCTTGGAATACCTGTGGAAGGCCGCCTGGTGCTTCCACGACGAGGCCGACCCGAACGCCGAGACCTGGGTCCAGGACAAGGCCCGCGAGGTCCTCGCCGGCCACGCCACCAGGACCGCAGCCGCGATCCGTCGCAAAGCCACCTACCACCGACTCAGCGGCCCGGCCCGCAAGGCCGCCGACACCACCGCCAACTACCTGACCCGCAAGGCCCGCTACCTGGACTACCCCACCGCGCTGGCCCGCGGGTGGCCCATCGCCACCGGCGTCATCGAAGGCGCCTGCCGCCACCTTGTCAAAGACAGAATGGACATCACCGGAGCCCGCTGGGGCCTCCCCGGAGCCGAAGCCATCCTGAAACTGCGGGCACTCACCGCCAACCACGACTTCGACGACTACTGGCGCTTCCACCTCGCCCAAGAACAACGCCGCGTGCACGAACCGCGCTACGCCCAAAACCGACTCCCGCAGGCAGCCTGAGATCCCTCGAACAGAGCCGCACCCGATAGATTTTGGCCTCACGCGACACCCTGAGATTCCGTGATCACGGCATTCGACGCTCAAAATAACTCGGGCGCGGGCCCGATGGTAGGACGACGGGCACCATGTTGCTGGGCGGCCGAGGCAAGGACGGCTGCTCCTGCGGCCGTAATGCTGCGCGACAACTGAGGACGTGGCCGCTCTGACCCGCTCGACGTGGCCCCGCGAAAAGCAGACGACGAGCCGCCTATACCCGGACCTGATGCTTGCGTGCGAGACCCGGACCCCTCGACCATCCATCAGCATCCTCTGGTGTACCTGCTGGGGCTGGAAGGGATAGCTCTCCTTCGTGCCTTCGCCGGCGAGTATGACGAGAAGTTCACCCTGGCCCGCTTGGCCGAGACGCGCGGGCTCTTGGACATGGCCGACCGGCTCGGCCCCGGCGCCTGCGCCGCACCCATCGCCACGCAGGACGGCTATAGGGGCTGGGCGCCCTTCTACGACTCACCCGGAAATCAGCTCGTCGACATTGAGCAGCCCATCGTTCAACAGATCCTGGCCGACTTCCCAGTCGGTGTCGCGCTCGATGCTGCCTGCGGGACAGGCCGACATGCCGCCTACCTCGCCGAGCTCGGGCATCAGGTCATCGCAGTGGACAGCTCGCCCGAGATGCTCGCGGTAGCCCGCAATAAGCTGCCCAGCCTCGAGTTCCACGAGGCCGACCTGCACCAGCTGCCCGTACCGGACCAGGCCGTCGACGTCGTCGTCTGCGCGTTGGCCCTCACGCACGTCCCCGATCTGGAATGCGTGCTTGCGGAGTTCGCGCGCGTCCTTCGGCCGGGCGGCCACCTCGTCATCTCCGACTCGCGGGGAGTCATCGACGGCGTTGGCCTTCCGATGCTCGCAACAGATGCCGAGGACCGGTGGGTCTACATGCCCGTGTGGCAGCGCAGGGCCAGCCAGTACCTTGCGGCCGCCTTGCCCCTCGGCTTCGAGGTGCGACGTTGCGAGGAGCCGAGGCGCCCCAACCCCCTCGTGCGGCCCGACGCAGGCTCGGTCACGGACTCTGCGCCGCCCCCAGAGCATGACCCCAACGAGCCGCCGGACATCTGGGCGCTGCACGCCTACGCGGCAGAGGCCACCAACGCGACCTACCATGACCTGCCAGCGGCGATCATCTGGCACTTCCAGATGCGCTAGTGGCCCGGTCGGGTGATCGACTTCTACTTGCTGGGCTCAGCCCCTGCGTCTCATTAGGGTGAGTTGCAGTTGGACACGCGACATGCCGATTCGGAAGGGACAGAATTCACTGCCGCGTCCCGATCACATGTCTGCGTGTACCGCGTTCCGACCTCCTCGTAGCTCTTCCCTGGGGTCGTCACCGAATGCTCCCGGACGTCAACGCCTGGAGGAGAGCGTCCACGCACTGAAGGCCGCGCCTCAGTATCGACGGCAAAAGAGGCCGTTCTCATCTTCCTCTACCCGGCCGCGCTGAGTCGGCGGACGATGAGCTGGTTGATGCTGACCTGTTCCTCGGCGGCCTCGATGGCCAAGCGTCGGTGCAGGGCCTCGCCCACGCGCAGGTTGAACTTGCCGGAGTAGCTGCGTTCGGCCAGCGGAGCCGGAACGGGTTCGCCTTGTCCTTGCATGTCTGCGACCGTCTCGCGGATGAGGTCCGCCAGCCCGGTGAGAGCCTCGATCTGGGAGGGGGCCAGCCACGACAGGGCCGGGAACTCCAGACACGTGGCGACGAACTCCTCGTCTTCGGCGGACCACGTGACTCGATAGGTGTAGTGCGTGATATCGGCGGGGGAAAGCGTCTGCATCAGTCGGCCTCATTCTTGTCGATTGCGGCCAGAACCTGCCGCACTTGGTAGGGCTTGGCTCTGCCTTTGTCGTTCTGGATATTCACGCGCGGATCGCCTGGCCACGGAGTCCTGAACACCGCGTGTGAACCGCCCGTCGTGCGGGGCGTGCCGAAGTAGTGCTCACACACCTTGTGTAGGTCCTCGTAGCGCACGTTTTTGGGGTTGTCCCTCATGCCAGAGACGATCTCGTCGACGGACGCCACCGAGCAATGGTACCGTCCGCGGTACCATAAGCCAAGACCCGGCTACGCGCGTCTTGACCTGAGTCGTCGGGGACCTGATGGCCGTTCAGGTTCCTGAGGCCAGGTACGCCGCGAGGATGTAGTTCGGGTGTCGGTCCAGGTTCTTGCGTGCCTGGTCGTAACGCGTCGTGGTTCTTCGGTCAGCGTGGCGGGTGACGATCTGAACGTCGCGCAGGTCGACCCCGGCGTTGAGCATGGTGGTCACGACGGTGTGTCGCTGCATGTGCGGGTGCATTCGGGCGACGTGGAGACCAACTTGCTCAGTGAGGCGGTGCAGGCGGCGGCTGGCGCAGTGGCGGTTCATCCGGGTGGCGCGTCTCGTGCGCCCGATGGGTCCGGTGCTGCGTTCGCCGACGGCTCGCTCGATCGCTCTGCTAACAGCTGGTGGTAGCGGGGTCAGTACGACCTTGCCGCCCACCTTGCACAGGTGGCCACGCTGGATCGTTCCGGTAGCCTCCACACGCGCAGGCCGGTCAGGAGGTCGAGACGATGAGCGAGCTCAACGAGCTGTCGGTGACCGAGCTGCTGAGCGCCATCAGAGCGGGTCGGGTCAGCGCCTTGGCGGCCGCCGAGTCCTGCCTGCGCAGGGTCGAGGCGCGCGATCCGGTGGTGCGGGCCTTCGCCCACGTCGATGCGGATCTGGTGCGGGCATCGGCGGCGGCAGTGCCCCCTGACGCGCCGTCCCTACCGCTGACGGGTCTGCCGGTCGGCATCAAGGACGTGATCGACGTCGCCGGCCTGCCCGCAGAGCTCGGGTCGCCGATCTACGCCGGACGGCGCCCGGCTGCCGACGCGGGAGTCGTCCGGCGGCTGCGCGCCACCGGCGCCGTCGTCCTGGGCAAGACCGTCACCACGGAGTTTGCGCTCTACCACCCCGGCTCGACGGTCAACCCGCACGACCCGCAGCGCACCCCCGGCGGCTCCTCGAGCGGCTCGGCCGCGGCGATCGCCGACGCCATGGTGCCGGTGGCGGTGGGGACGCAGACGGCCGGCTCCGTCGTCCGGCCGGCGTCCTTTTGCGGGGTGGTGGGCTTCAAGCCGACGTTCGGCGCCATCGACCGGACCGGCGTGAAGCTGATCAGCCCGTCGCTCGACACCGTCGGGCTGTTCGCCCGAACGGTCACCGACGTCTCGGCCGTGTTCAGCGCCATCCGAGAGGGCAGCGCCCGACCCGCGCCGCACACACCGCGCAGGCCACGGTCGATCGGGTTCGTCCGGACTGCCGAGTGGCACCGGGCCGAGCCCGAGACCCGCTCGGCGCTGGAGGCCCTGGCCGCCGACTTGACCGACCGTGGCCTGGCCGTCGTCGACATCACGCTGCCGACGCAGTACGACCAGCTCG
>JBPCOF010000270.1:0-3665 GCA_051000515.1 Geodermatophilaceae bacterium | reverse complement strand
TCTGGGACGCGAGCGCGGAGTCGCGGCACATGGTGCTGCCGCGGCGGCCGGTGGGCACCGACGGCCTGTCCGAGCGGGAGCTCGCGGGCCTGGTGACGCGCAACGGCCTGATCGGCGTGGCGGCCGTCTGATTCGGCCGGCGTCCACATCGCGGCTCGAGCCGCACGACGTTGTCGGCGCGAGAGCGGGCGGCCTCGACGAGTTCGGCGTTGCCGTAGTCCGCGATCGACGTCACCAGAGCCTGGTGCCCCGTAGCCCTGACTGTACTCATCGGTACAGCTGCGTTCAGGTGGCGGCTCGGCTGTTGCCGCTGTGCCCCTCGCCGGCTGGCGGCGACGCGAACGACTTCAGGTGGGCCAGCGCGGCGCTGAGGGCAAGGCGCATCGGGCGTACGTCGCGTTTGGTCGAGGCGAGGAGGTAACCGCCCTGCATAATGGCGATCGTCGTCTCGGCAAGGATCGGCGGATCAGCGTTCTGTGCTAGCAGCCCCCGGTCCCGCATCGCCTGTAGGGCAGCGGCCAGTGAGGTCTCCCAGCGGGCGAAGGCGTCTGCGGCTCGGCGTCGGAGACGCTCGTCCTGGTCGAGCACGTCGCCGGCGATGGACCCCAGGGGGCAGCCGCGGAACCCTCGCTGGGTTTGCTGCATGGTGACCAGCGCCTCGAACCAGGCGCGGATGCCATCCCAGGTGTCGAGCTGGAAGAGGTTCTGCTCCTGCAGGACCTGGTCGAGCTGATGACGCAGCACCTCGGCGACGAGCTCGTCCTTGCCGGCGAAGTAGTGGTACAGCTGGCTCTTGCCGGCGCCTGAAGCGGCCAGGATGTCATCGAGGCTCGTCGTGTCCACGCCGCGGTCGTACATCAGCTCAGCGGCCGCCGCAACGATCCGCCGCTTGGTGTCTTTTCCTCGGCGCGTCGTCGGTTCACGAGCACGAGCGGGATATTCGGAGCACACGGGCACCTACTATCCCCCCGGGCGCCGTCACTGCGCATGCGGCGGGCGGCTGTCGATTGCGCGCACCGCGCACCGCGCCCGCGTGACGGCGTGATGGCGTGATGGCGACGACGAGGCAGCTGGCAGTGCGCGCGGAGCGGAAGCCTATGCAAGAACGACGACGTGGAAGAGCTAAACTGTACCGACAAGTACAATTCTGGGCAGCTGCATCAAGGCCGTCCTCAAGCCCTGACAGCACCTCCCGGCCAGGCTCACCAGACACGGCCACGCACCGCACCGCACGCACCGCACCGCACCGCACCGCAACGACTCAGGGAGACGAGAACATGCAGCAGAACAACAAGCCGACGACCACGGCCATGCTGGGCCGGGGCGTGCTCGCCGGGCTGGCCGGGACCGTGGTGATGACCGCGTTCCAAAAGCTCGTTGAGATGCCGCTCACCCAGCGCGAGGAGAGCTACGCGCCGGCGGACTTCGCCGAGAAGCTCCTGCCCGTGCACCCCCAGACCCCTGCTGCGCGGCGGCGGTTGAACTACACCACCCATTTCGCGTTGGGCGGCATGTGGGGCACCGCGTACGGCATCGCGGCTGCCGCGGGGCTGCGCAGGCAGAAGGCGGTCAACGCCGTCTTCGCGGCTGTCTACGTCGGCGACGTCGCGCTCAACACCGCGCTGGGGCTCTACCAGCCCAGCCGGTGGTCCGCAAAGGACTGGGCGATCGACGTCGTGGACAAGTACGTACAGGCTCAGGCCACCGGCGCGGTCTTCGACCACGCCCTGGACCCGGCCCGGCAGTCCTGATCGTCCCACCCGGTCCGCCGCACAACAGGTCGGCTGAGCAGGGGAGCGAAGCGGTGGACGCGACCGGCCAACGGGTCATGGTCCCTGGGTGGCCGGTTCGAGGGAAGCGGCATGGCGTCCCGGCTGCTCAAAGATCGAGGGCGGGAGCCTCGATGAGCGTCTGCCTGGACTCACTGGTGCACCATCCTCGTGTCGGTAGTTCCAGATGGGCTGCTGATCCACCCCTGGTCCCCACCGGGCCATCGCCAGCCTCGCTCGACCTTCGAGGTCCACCATGAGTTCTGCGAGGTCCGGTGGCCCAGGACTCCCAGACTGGCTACAGGGCTGTGCGCCATGGAGCGCCGATCAGTGAGCGACCGGCTGTGGGGTCCCGGGACCACCGGGTGTTCTCTCACTGCTCTAACAGCGAGGAAACAATCATGAGTCTCACCCCTGTCACCACACCGGGACCAGTCCCGGGCCGGGCCTGTGCCGGTATTGACTGGGCCAGCGTCGACCACGCCATCTGCATCCTCGATGCCGAAGGCACGGTGCTCGAGCGGTTCTTCGTGGTCCACGACGCCGCCGGCCTCAAGACCTTGGTGCGCCGCCTGCTCAAAGCCGGAGTCGAGGAGGTCGGTATCGAACGAGCCGACGGACCCGTCGTCAACGCGCTGCTCCAGGCCGAGCTCACCGTCCTGGTCATCACACCCAACCAGGTCAAGAACCTGCGCTCGCGTTACGGCTCGGCCGGCAACAAGGACGACCGGTTCGACGCCTACGTCCTGGCCGACGTCGTGCGCACCGACCGGGCCCGGCTGCGGCCCCTTGTCCGCGACAGCGCCGCCACCACCGCGATGCGCACCACCGTGCGCGCCCGCCGCGACCTGGTCGAGCACCGGGTGGCGGCCGCGAACCAGCTCCGCGCCCACCTGCAGCTCGTCTTCCCCGCCGCAGCAGGGCTGTTCGCCGCCATCGACTCCGCGATCAGCCTCAGCTTTCTGGAGCGGTTCACCACCCAGGCCAGGGCCGACTGGCTCTCCCCACCCCGGCTGGCTGACTGGTTGGCCAAGGTCGGCTACTCCGGTCGGACCAGCCCCGAGGTACTGCACACCCGGCTGCTCGCCGCACCACGCGGCACCACCGGCACCGACGCCGAGACCCACGCCGCTACCACCCACGCCTACCTGGCACTCCTGCGGATGCTCAACACCCAGATCGCCGCCCTCGAGGACAACCTCACCGACCAGCTCAGAACCCATCCCGACACCCACATCTTCGCGTCCCTGCCCCGCGTGAAGACCCTGCGCACCGCCCGACTGCTCGCCGAGATCGGTGATGCCCGCGGCCGGTTCCCCACCGCGGACTCGCTGGCCTGCCTGGCCGGAGTCGCACCCTCGACCCGCCAGTCCGGCAAGGTCAAAGCCGTCACCTTCCGCTGGGGAGCCAAAAACAACTCCGCGACGCCCTGTGCGACTTCGCCGGCGACTCCCGCCACACCAACCCCTGGGCAGCCGACCTCTACGACCGCGCCATCGCCCGAGGACACGACCACCCCCACGCCGTCCGCATCCTCGGCCGAGCCTGGGCACACATCATCTGGCGCTGCTGGCACGACAACCTCAGCTACGACCCCACCCAGCACCGCGCCCTCCAAAACGTCCTCGCACAAGCCACCAGAGAAGCGGCCTGAACGGCCAGGGGTAGACACAGGGCAACTCATGGGCGGTCCTGGCGTGGCTCGACGGCGAGGAGCCCGCGCTCTTCCGCGGTGAATGACCTGATCGGCTCGCGGCCGGTTACCAGCTGGATCAATCGCGTCGAGGTCTACTACCGCTTGGAGCGCGACCACGGCTGCGAGGTGGCCGATGAGACGCTCGGCGCGCTTCGGGCCAGCCTCGCTCCAGACGTGCCGGGCACCGCCCGGATGGTGAG
>JBPCOF010000261.1:0-3718 GCA_051000515.1 Geodermatophilaceae bacterium | reverse complement strand
ACACCAAGAAGCAGTGGCAGACCGATCCGACCGAGCTACCCGCCTCGATCATCAAGCGGCTCCCGGTCCGCTACAACTTCAACAACCGGTACTTCAGCGACACGTACGAGGGTCTGCCGGTCGACGGATACACGGCGTGGCTGACGAAGATGGCCGAGCATCCGAACATCTCGGTGGCTCTGGACACGGACTACTTCGACATCCGCTCGGTTGTGCCGGAGGGATTGCCGACCGTCTACACCGGACCGCTGGATCGCTACTTCGATTTCGAGGCCGGCGAACTCGGCTGGCGCACACTGGACTTCACGCAGGAAGTCCTGCCGGTCGGCGACTTCCAAGGCACGTCGGTGATGAACTATGCGGCAGAAGACGTGCCGTACACCCGGATTCACGAGTTCCGGCATTTTCACCCGGAGCGCGACTACCCGACCGACAAGACCGTGATCTTCCATGAGTACTCGCGTTTCGCGGAGACCGGCGACGAGCCGTACTACCCGATCAACACCGCCGAGGACCGAGCCAAGCTGGAGCTCTATCGCGAGCTCGCCCGCAAGGAGGCTGCGGCGAACAACGTCATCTTCGGCGGCCGGCTCGGCACGTACCAGTACCTCGACATGCACATGGCCATCGGTGCGGCGCTGTCGACTTACGACAACAAGATCGCGCCGTACTTCACCGACGGCACCCGGTTGGACGGCTCGCTCGACACGTAGAAGCCCGAGGATCAACTCGGCTGTGGTGTGTGGGGTTGACCTCAAGCGACGTTGAGGTTGCAGGCTGGGCGCATGCAGGCGATCAGGCAGTCCGAGTTCGGGCCGCAGACAATCTGTTGTACGAGGACGTCCCGGATCCGGAGCCAGCGGGAGGTCAGGCACGGGTGGCTGTCGAGGCGGCCGGTGTACATCTCATCGACACCAAGATCCGGCAGGGCGGCTCGTGGGGTCCGTCGCCGGACCTGCCGATGACGCCCGGGCGAGAGATCGCCGGCAAGGTGGAGGCTCTCGGCGCGGGCGTAGCGAAGGCATGGCTCGGAAAGCGGGTGGTCGGGCATCTCGGAATGGCAAGCGGCGGCTATGCCGAGAAGGCGGTCATCGCCGCGGCGTCATTACACGAGATTCCCGAGCATGTGAGCGCGGCGGCGGCCGTGGCCAGCATCGGAACCGGCCGTACGACGCTGGTAGCCCTGGACCTGGCGGCCGTGACTGATGCAGACGTCGTACTCGTAACGGCTGCGGCGGGCGGGATCGGAAACCTGCTGGTTCAGCTGGCTGGCCGGCGCGGCGCGACCGTGATCGGGCTGGCCGGTGGCGCGGACAAAGTCGCCCGGGTTCGGCAATTGGGCGCCGACGTGGCGTTGGACTACTCCGAACCCGACTGGCCGGATCGGGTACGGGCTGCACGCGGCGGCCGCGCAGCCACCCTGGTGATGGACGGGGTGGGCGGTGCGCCTCTCGATCTGGCGGCTGGACTGTTGCGGCGCGGCGGTCGGGTCGTCAGCTTCGGCTGGGCTTCGGGTCAGCCGAGCACGCTGGGTGAGGACGACCTGGCCGAGCGTGGGATCCGCCAGCTCTGGGTTGTCGGCCCGAAGGCGCCGCCGATGGATGACATGCGCGAACTCGAGACCCGAGCGTTGGGCTACACCGCCGACGGGACGTGGGTCCCGCTGCTGAACCCGCCGTACAGGCTTGCCGAAGCGGCCGCCGCGCACACCGCGTTGGAAAACCGCGCCACCGTAGGCAAAGTGGTCCTGGTCCCGTAGACCCCCAGATGACCGTTATGCGCATAACGGCGAATTAGAAGCGGGCGCGCATCTCGGCGACCGCGGTTTCGACCGGGCCATCGACGATGACCTTGCCCTGCTCGAGCAGGATCCCGCGCTCGCACAGCTCGGAGACCATGTTCAGGTCGTGGCTGACGATGACCAGGGCGTGACCGGCGGCCTTGAGCTCGCGGATCCGGGCCAGGCACTTGCGTTGGAACGGCTCGTCGCCGACGGCCAGGATCTCGTCCACCAGGAAGATGTCCGGCTCGGTGTGCACAGCGACCGAGAACGCAAGCCGCAGGAACATGCCCGAGGAGTAGAACTTCACCTCGGTGTCGATGAACTCGTCGATCTCACTGAAGGCCACGATGTCGTCGAAGCGCTCGTTGATCTGCTGCTCGGTCATCCCCAGGATGGCGCCATTGAGGTAGACGTTCTCGCGTCCGGTCAGGTCAGGGTGAAAGCCAGCGCCAACCTCGATCAGACCCGCTATGTTCCCGCGTACCATCACCTTTCCGTCATCTGTACGCATGACTCCGGAGATGAGCTTTAGCAGGGTGCTCTTGCCCGACCCGTTGAGCCCGAGCAGGGCGACTGTCTCGCCATCGTTGATGTGGAAGGACACATCGGTCAGCGCGACGAACTGATTCGTCAGCGATTCCTTGCGCCCGCGCAGAGTCCACACGACCAGTTCCTTCAGAGAACGACTGTGCCGCAACGTGAATCGCTTGGTCACCCTGTCCGCGATGATGCGGGTATTCGGCTCGGCACGAGCCACCGCCCGCGCCACAGCGTCGCTGACGTCGGTCATCGCGTGGTCACAGTTCCTGCGCGAACTGGCCGTCGAAGTGTCGGAAGGTCGCCTGTCCGAGCAGCAACACGAAACCGGACAGCACCAACGCACCAAGCCCGATCCAGCCGAGATTCGGTGGTACGGGGCTTGTCTCGTCGGTAGCCGGGAACCAGAAGCACAGGTGGAACAGCTCGACTGCGGCTGTCAGCGGGTTCGCCTGGTAGATCCACCACAGCGGACCGGTTCCGATCGCGTCGGTGACGTTGGTCCAGAAGTAGAGCACCGGCGAGATCCACGTTGCAATCATCAGGATCAGGTCGACGAAGTTCTCTGCGTCCCGGAAGACGACGTTGATCGCCCCGAAAAGCAGTCCGAGGCCGAGCGAGAAGACGGTCACGATCACGAGCCCCAACAGCCCGGCCGCGAGCTGGACGAACGAGGGCCGCCACCCGGCGATGAACGAGCCCACGATCAGCACGAGAACCTGCGGGAACAGATGCACCATCGCGACCCACAGCGAGGACACCGGGAACAGCTCGCGGGGCAGGTAGATCTTCTTGACCAGCGCCCCGTTGCCGACGATGGACCGGGTCGCGTTCCCGAACGCCTCGCTGAAGAAGTTGATCGCGACGATCCCGGAGAACAGGTACACCGCGAAGTCGTCGATGTTGCGGTTCAGGCCGAGGAAGACGCCGATCGCGAAGTAGAAGACGAGGAACTGCACTGCCGGCTTGAGGTAGGACCACATCAGGCCGAGGACCGAGCCCTGATACCGGATCCGCAGCTCCTTGCGTACCAGGAGTTTGACGAGGTAGCGGCGGCGCAGTACGTCGATCAGGCCGTGTCCGCGGCCGGGCTCTATGAAGGGTTCGGTGCTCAGGGTCGTCACCTGTCCGAACCCTCCACCTCGCATCCCGGCCCATGACCCGAACCAGGGCGACCGTCGCCCATCCTAAACGGTGCGCACGTACGTGCCCGCGATCGTCCGACTCAGGGCACCGGTGCAACGTCACGTACGAACTCATCCTCCCAGTCAGCCTGGGCAGACGTACGGTCGACAGGTGCAGATCGGGCTGGACCGCGCGGGCGCCCCGCACTGATGGAACCCGCGTGGGACGTGGTGATCGTCGGGGCCGGACCGGCGGGCACCGCCGCCGCCCTTT
>JBPCOF010000249.1:0-8804 GCA_051000515.1 Geodermatophilaceae bacterium | reverse complement strand
GCGGCGAAGGCGAAGGTGTCCGCGGCCCGCGCCGCCTCGATCCGGGCCGCCGTGATCGGCTTGGCCGCCTCGGCGGCGATCGCCCGGGCGAACTCCTCGTTGCGGTCGGCCAGCTCATGTGCGGCGGCTTCCAGCAGCGCGATCCGGTCGTGGCGGCAGAACTCACGGGCCGTAAGCACGCGCCTGGCCGCTGCGATGGCCCGCTCGACTTCGGCCCGGCCGGCCGACGGCACCGTGGCGACCAGCGACCCGTCGTACGGCGAACGCACCTCGAACGTGCCGTGCTCGCCATCGGAAACCCACTCGCCGTCGATCAGCATCCCGCGGGGCAGCAACCGAGGCTCGGTCATCGCGACCTCCTTCGATCTGGAGACCGCTGATCCTCCCCTACGCCGCCCGCAGCGGTCTGCCATCCTTACTGTGGCAGCAGGCCGGTACGGCGCCGGGCCGGCGTACGCGTGCGAGGAGAGTCGATGGCACAGGGCATCCCCGCCGCCGACCGGCCGGCTGCGGACGGCGGACCCGAGATCGTTCAGCTGCTCACCCCGGACGGCGAGCGGGTCGAGCACCCCGACTACTCCCTCGAGCTCACCGATGAGGAGTACCGCAGTCTCTACCGCGACTTGGTGCTGGTACGCCGGATCGACATCGAGGCGACCGCCCTGCAGCGGCAGGGCCAGCTGGGAATCTGGGCCAGCCTGCTCGGCCAGGAGGCCGCCCAGGTCGGCTCCGGCCGGGCGCTGCAGAAGGGCGACTACGCCTTCCCGACCTACCGCGAGCTTGGGGTCGCCTACTGCCGCGGCGTCGACCCGCTCAAGCTGCTCGGCCTGTTCCGTGGCGTGAGCCACGGCGGCTGGGATCCCGACGAGTCCGGCTTCGGCCTCTACACCATCGTGATCGGCAGCCAGACCCTGCACGCCACCGGCTACGCCATGGGAATGCAGCGCGACGGCGCCGAGAACGCGGTGATCGCATACTTCGGCGACGGCGCATCCAGCCAGGGTGACGTGAACGAGGCCTTCGTGTTCTCCGCCGCGTTCAACGCCCCGGTCGTCTTCTTCTGCCAGAACAACCAGTGGGCCATCTCGGTGCCGCTGGAGCGCCAGACCCGGATCCCGCTCTACCAGCGGGCCCGGGGGTTCGGGTTTCCCGGCGTACGGGTGGACGGCAACGACGTGCTCGCGGTGCTGGCGGTCACCCGGGAGGCGCTGCAGCGGGCCCGCGAGGGGTCCGGCCCCAGCCTGGTCGAGGCCTTCACCTACCGGATGGGCGCGCACACCACCTCCGACGACCCCACCCGGTACCGGATCGCCGCCGACCTCGAGGCGTGGAAGCTCAAGGACCCGATCGAGCGGATGAAGACCTTCCTGGTCAACTCCACGATCGCGGACTCGGCGTTCTTCGAGTCGGTGGAGGGCGACGCCGACGAGATCGCGGCCAACGTCCGCGAGGGCTGCCTGTCGATGACCGACCCGGAGCCCACGAAGATCTTCGAGCACGTCTACGCCGAAGAGGCTCCGCTGGTCGACGAGCAGCGCGAGAACTACTCGGCGTACCTGTCCTCCTTCGCCGACGCCTCCCGGGGGCACTGACCGATGGCCTCGACCACGCTCGCCAAGGCGGTCAACCTCGGGCTGCGCAAGGCGATGGAAGCCGACGACAAGGTCCTCATCCTCGGCGAGGACGTCGGCAAGCTCGGCGGGGTCTTCCGGGTCACCGACGCGCTGCAGAAGGACTTCGGCGAGGACCGGGTCATCGACACCCCGCTGGCCGAGTCGGGGATCATCGGTACGGCGATCGGGCTCGCGCTGCGCGGCTACCGCCCGGTCTGCGAGATCCAGTTCGACGGCTTCGTCTACCCCGGCTTCGACCAGATCGTGAGCCAGCTGGCCAAACTGCACTACCGCTCGGAGGGCCGGGCTCGGCTCGCGGTCACGATCCGGATCCCGTACGGCGGTGGGATCGGCGCCGTCGAGCACCACAGCGAGTCCCCGGAGGCCTACTTCGCCCACACCGCCGGCCTGAAGGTCGTCACCTGCTCCAACCCGGTAGACGCCTTTTTCATGATCCAGCAGTCCATCGCCTCGGATGACCCGATCATCTTCTTCGAGCCCAAGCGGCGCTACTGGGAGAAGGCCGAGCTCGACGAGTCCACCGAGCCCGACCCGCTGCACGTCTCCCGCGTTGTGCGGCCCGGCGACGACGTGACGCTGGTGGCCTACGGCCCCATGGTCAAGACCGCGATGGACGCCGCCACGGCCGCCGAGGAGGAGGGTCGCAGCCTTGAGGTCATCGACCTGCGCACGCTGTCCCCGCTGGACATGGGACCCGTGGTCGACTCGGTCCGGCGTACCGGGCGTTGCGTGATCGTGCACGAGGCGCCGTCCAACGTCGGGCTCGGGGCCGAGGTGGCCGCGCGCGTGACCGAGGCCGCGTTCTACTCGCTGGAGGCACCCGTGCTGCGGGTTACCGGCTTCGACACGCCGTACCCGCCGTCCCGGGTCGAAGAGGAGTACCTACCCGACCTGGACCGGATCCTCGACGCCGTCGACCGCGTGCAGAGCTTCTAGGAGACCCGCCTTGGCCAACCTCAAGCAGTTCCGGCTGCCCGACCTGGGCGAGGGCCTCACCGAGGGCGAGATCCTCAAGTGGCTGGTCTCGCCGGGGGAGACCGTGAAGCTCAACCAGCCGATCGTCGAGGTCGAGACGGCCAAGGCTGCTGTCGAGGTGCCATCGCCGTACGCCGGCCTGGTCACCGAGCTGCACCACGGCGAGGGCGAGACCGTCGATGTCGGGGCACCGATCATCACCTTCGACACCGAACCGGGCGCGACCCCCGGTTCACCAGCCGGCGGAACGGCGCAACGGGCCGCGCAGGCGCAGGCCGCCGGTGCGGCGGCCAACCCGGCGGAGTCGGCGAGCGCCGTCGCCGCAGCGGGCCAGAACCAGTCGGTCGAGTCGGAGATGATCCCGGCGGCTCTGGTCGAGAATCCCCCCGACGAGGGGGCCGTCGAGCCGGGGCTGATCGGTGGTCCTGCCCCGGGTGGGCGTACGTCGGTGCTCGTGGGCTACGGGCCGAAGTCGGTGGCCGCCAAGCGACGGCCCCGCAAGAGCGACGACGGCACTCCGTCCCCCGTGACACGGCTGGCCCCGCCGTCAGCTCCCGCGCCGCCGCCGGCCACCGCCGGCCGTGGGCCGGCGGTGCTGGCCAAGCCGCCGGTCCGCAAGCTGGCCCGCGACCTCGGGGTCGACCTGGCGGCCGTGGAGGGAACCGGGCCGAACGGTACGATCACCCGCGCCGACGTCGAGGCCGCCACCGGGCCGGCCGAGGCCTCGGCGGCGTATCAACTGCCGACGGCAGCTGCCGCACCAACGTTGGACCCTGCCACCCGCGAGGAGCGCATCCCCGTGAAGGGGATCCGCAAGATGACCGCGGCGGCCATGGTGGCGAGCGCCTTCTCGGCGCCGCACGTAACCGAGTTCCTCACCGCCGACGTCACGCCGACCATGGAGCTGGTCAGCCGGCTCAGGGGGATGCCGGAGTTCGCCGACGTCAAGGTCTCGCCACTACTCCTGCTCGCGCGGGCGCTGCTGGTGGCGGTCAAGCGGAACCCGATGGTCAACTCGTCATGGGACGACCCGGCGCAGGAGATCGTGGTCAAGGACTACGTCAACCTCGGCATCGCCGCCGCCACGCCTCGCGGGCTCATCGTGCCCAACATCAAGGACGCCGGCCGGTTGAGCCTCGTCGAGCTGGCCCGCGAGTTGCAGATCCTCACCGAGGTGGCGCGCGCTGGCCGGACCGCGCCCGGCGACATGAGCGGTGGCACGATCACGATCACCAACGTCGGCGTGTTCGGCGTCGACACTGGTACGCCGATCATCAACCCAGGGGAGTCGGCGATCCTCGCCTTCGGCGTCGTACGCCCCACGCCATGGGTGCATGAAAGCGAGATCGCGGTCCGGCAGGTCACCACGCTGGCGCTGTCCTTCGACCACCGCATCGTCGACGGGGCACTGGGATCGATGTTCCTGGCCGACATCGGCTCGTTGCTCGCCGATCCGACGCGGTTCCTCGCCTGGTCCTGACGCCCCTCCGCACGTGCGGGAAAGGACGGCTGGTGGACCTCCTGTCCGAGCCGGCCGGCAGTGGCGCGGCCTACGCACGATTGTGGGGATTACCCCCGTAAGCGTCGGCATACCAGGCCATGCGATTGGCGCTGATCATCTCGATCCCGCCACGATGGCGTCCGGCAGCCATGCATGGTCGCTTCCGACTACGGCCCCGTGGTACTGCTGACTCAAGCGGCCGGTCTTTTTCTGATATGCGGGTGATCCGCTTCGCTCTATCAGCCAACCGGGTGTGGCCAGACAGGCGAATGAGAGACGCCCATGTATGCGTTGGTGTCGTGCTTGACATAGACGCCTCGACGAAACCCCGGAACGATTAAAGGGAGCATGAAGGTGGGGCGCGAACGCCAACAGATCATTGCCCTGGGGCCAGAGCGCGGTATAGGAGCCTCGACCAGGTGTCAAGCGCTATTGAGAGGGTATGGGGGGTCCTACGACGATCGTCCGATAGCGGGGTGACCGTCGCGAGAGCAACTCCGGAGACGACCGCCGGAACGGTTCGTTATCTGCCATCTGTCGCCAGGGACGCCTTGACCATGCCTAGTACCCCGCTACCAACCGGTGCCACCCCGGACCAGACACCGTGCTACGCACCGTTGGCGCCGGGTCGGCTCCGGTGCGCCAAGGCGGCTTACACCACCCGCCACGTGGACATGCACGCCGTCACCAGGCTGTTGACCGGGGTACCACCCCGAGTCGGGGACCTGGTGCTGGCCCGCGTTGCCGCGATCGGTCAGCACCCCAAGATAGAGCTCGCTCACGGCCGTCGCGCGGCGATGTTCGTCGAGGACGAGGTCATCGTCGCCTACGGCAACCGCTACGCCCCGGACCAGTTCGAGGCCGAGTTGCCCGATGACCTGGGGCCGTGCGAGCTGGTCGCCGCTGGCGGCATAGCGGGCAGGGTGATTTTCGCACACGGTTTGATGAGTGCGGCAACCAGCCTCGAGCCGATCGGGCTACTGGCAGACGCCGCCGGAAACCGGGTGACCCTGCGGTCCGGCGTTCTCGCCGCGCCGCCTACTGCTGGCGGGAACCGGCCGCTGACCATCGCGGTGGTGGGCGCCAGCATGAACAGCGGCAAGACCACCGTCGCCGCACACCTGGTCCGTGGGCTGCGCCTGGCTGGCATCGAGGTAGGTGCTGCCAAGACGACGGGGACGGGCGCGGGCGGTGACGTGTGGCTGCTCTCCGATGCCGGCGCGTTCCCGGTGTATGACTTCACCAACGCCGGCTACGCCAGCACCTACCGGATCGGGCCCGACGCGGTCCGCGACGTCTTCACCGGCCTGACCGACCGGCTCGCCGCCGACGGTTGCGAGGTCGTCGTCCTCGAAGTCGCCGACGGCGTGTTCCAGGAAGAGACCGCTGGTCTGCTGGTAGATCCGGTGTTCACCGAACGGGTCGACGCGGTCCTGTTTGCCACCCGCGACGCTCTGGGAGCCAGTGCCGGAGTCAACTGGTTGCGCGAGCGGGGGCCGGCGCCGATCGCGGTCTGTGGGGTGCTGTCGTCCTCACCACTTGCGACCCGGGAGGCCGAGGCCGCCACCAGCATCCCCGTGTGGGGACTGGCGCAGCTGTCCGACCCCCAGGCGGCCCGGGCGCTGTACGAAGGCCTGCGAGGCGGTCGTGCCCCCCGGTTGACCGGTCACTCGGACCCCGCCGGCGAGGCGGCTCTGTCGGCAAATACCTCCGCCAGCAACGACCGCCGACTTCGCGCGGTCTCCGCTCGTGGATCTTCCTCTGCCTCCGCTCCTCGAAGCGAGTCCGTCAAGGTTAGAGACGCGTGACCGAGTCGTCGGCTGACGCGGCTCCGTCTCCGACGGAACTCCGTGACACCGGACGTCCCGCGCAGACGCTGGCCAAGCAGCGGCCGGAGGCAGGTGCTTTGCCCCCCCTGTGGGCCGGCAGCCGCCGGCGACACCTCAGCTTGCTCGTTCTCTCCGGACTCGGACAAGCGGCCGCGGCCGGTGTTGCTGCTCGCTTGATCAGCAACCTTCTCAGGGGCTCAGGAGCCAACCACCGGCTGTTGTGGTTCACCGTGCTCGTGGCGGCAGCGGTGGTAGTCGGAGTACTTCGGATGGCCGAGCGCATCCTCGCCGAAAGGTTGAGCCAGAATTACGTGCACGAGATCCGGCTGGGACTGATCCGACGAAACCTGGCCGACGGACGGGTCAAATCCGTAGGGGTTGCCGTCACGCGCACGACCAACGACCTCGGCTCGGTGAAGAACTGGATCAGTCAGGGCGTGGCGCCGCTTGCGGTGGGCATTCCCTTGATCTTGGGCGCAAGCATCGCGCTCATGTTGCTGGAGCCACTGCTGGCAATCGGTCTCGTGGTACCCATCGGCGCCCTGCTCTTGGCCATGCGTGCGCTCGCTCCCGTCGCCTACGAGCGGTCACGGAAGGTCCGTCGCCGGCGCGGGGCGCTGTCTTCACAAGTCGCTGACACGATTATGTCGACGCCGGCCATCCGGTCGGCCGGTGGGTCAAAATGGGAACTGAAGCTGATCGAGAGATACAGCGCAAATCTCGTCAAGGCCGCGATCCAGCGGGCAAAGGTCGCTGGCGCCCTGCGCGGAGTCGCCGCCGCGACGTCGGGAGTCGCCGCTGCGATGGTCGTCGGGATCGGCCTGGTCGCCAGGGTTCCGACGCACAGCATTGCCGGGGCTCTCATCATCATGGGATTCATGTCCGCCCCCATTCATGACCTCGGCCGCGTTACCGAGTTCCGCCAGACCTACCGTGCCGCTCGACGCATCATCGGCCCCGCGATCGACACGGCAGACGACTCGTCCCCGGACGCGACCCGGCTCACGCTGGTGACCTCCGGAAACTCCGCCGATGAAGGAGTCTCGGCTCGAGGCGTCCGAATCAGCGGCGAGCTGGCAATGCAGGAACTGATCGCGCGCCCCGGCGACCGCATCGTCATCGCTACCGGGAGCAAGCGCCTGAACACCGAGGTGCTCGATGGGTTGGTGGGACTGCGACACTTGGATCCTGGAGAGGTGTTCGTCGGGGGCCGGGATCTGTCTGTTGCTGGCCCCAAGGACCTTCGTCGACTGGTCGGCTATGCAGCGCAGGGCATGATGCTGGTGAGGGGAACCGTGGCACGAACGGTCCGGTACCGCTCTCCCGACACCGGTGCTGAGGAAGTCGATCGGCTGCTGGCCGAGGTCGGCCTCGCGGATTGCGTTGCCAGACTCCCACAGCAGGCTGACACGGTTCTCGTGCACGGGGGGGAGCCGCTGACCATCCCCGAGCGGGCACGACTGCTGTTGGCTCGAGCGATCCTGAACGAGCCGCCGCTGCTGGTTTTCGACAACCTCGATGCCGACCTAGGGAAAGCCGGCCGCGACACGATGCGCAGTTTGCTGAGCAACTATACGGGCGTGGTCATCCTGGCCAGCGACGACCCCGACCTCATCGTTACGCCGACCCGGGTGTGGCGGACTGAGACTGTCGTTCCGTCTGACGATGTCCAGCCGGCCACTTCGTCGCACGAGACATTGCGCGGGCAACACGAGTCGGCAACTTGAGGGCGCGCATCGCCTTCCTTGGCGATACCTTGCTGGGCGGGGCCGCCCAGCCTTTACTGGACGAATACGGGACCGATTACGCGATCGAGGGAATCAGGTCACTCTGGGCGGACACCGATGTGGCAGTCGCTAACCACGAAGGGCCGCTCACGTTGAACGACGATGAATCGGCCAAGCTGGAGACCGGCAAGAAGCGGTACTGGTACAAGGGGCATCCGGACTCGGCACACACGCTGGCGGCCGCCGGCGTACGAGTCGTCAGCCTTGCCAACAACCACATCCTCGACTTCGGGACCACCGGGCTTTTCGACACCATGGACGCCCTCGACGGTGCCGGCATCGCGCACTGTGGGGCGGGTGAGGACGATCGTGCCGCCCGGCGAGCCGCCTTGCTGGACGTCGGCGGCCTGCGCGTCGGGTTCCTCTCGGTAATGCAGCGATATAGGATGTACGTCGAGGAGAAGACCTACGCCTCGAAGGACCAACCCGGAGCGGCACTGCTGCGCACGAGCCGACTGTCTGGAGACATCGCCGACCTACGGGAGATGGTCGACCTGTGCGTCGTGCTCGTGCACTGGGGACGCAACTACCGGGAGGTGACGTCCCTCCAGAAGAGGCTTGCCGACGAGATCAGGGGAGCCGGCGCCGATCTGATCATCGGACACCACCCGCACATTCCACAACCCGTGACCGTCCTCGACGGCGTCCCAGTGGTGTACAGCCTGGGCAATGCTGCTTTCGGTAGCCCCGGCCGATTCCGCAGCGGTCGGCCGCCGTACGGTCTGATCGCCATCGCGGACCTCGAGCGGCATCGCGTCACTGGCCTTGAGCTGCGCCTGATTCACGTGGACAACGCGATCGTGAACTTCCAGCCTCAGCCGGTCGACGACGCCCACGCCCAGAAATACCTGAAAACGTTGTACGAGCCTGCCCAGCTCCACTCCCTGGCATCCCGTTAGCCCGGGGCTTTCGCCGGCACCTGCTGATGTGGTCTTGTCGTTGAACTGGTTGGTGGCGTAGAGCCCGATTACAAGGACCGAGAGAATCTCATCGACGGGGTGCTGGCGACCTGGACTGGGCTGCTATGGCTATGGCTCGACATGGCCTGGCCGTCAGCCAGGTCTTGGGTGATCCACCG
>JBPCOF010000220.1:0-10691 GCA_051000515.1 Geodermatophilaceae bacterium | reverse complement strand
CCCCGGCCGCGCTGGCACTTCCGGCCAGGCTGGCGAAGAACAGAACGTAGAAGGTCGAGATCAGCGTAAGCGCGGCCTGGATGAACATCAGCACCGCCGAGGCAGTCGCACCGCCGGGCCGGACCGGCCCGCGCTGCATCAGGTAGCCGTACTGCGGATAGCCGTAGGGCGCTTGATATCCCGGGTTGGGCACGTGGCCGGGACCCGGACCATAGCCGGGCGCAGGCATGCCCTGTCCGTAGCCGGGAGCCTGGTATCCGGAGGGTCCGGCGTACCCGCTCGGTTCCCCGTATCCGTAGTCAGTTGCCTGTTCCGGCCGTGCCGTGAAGGCCTGGGTGTGTGGGGGTCCGCTGTACGACGAGGGGTAGTCCTCCGACCCGGGATGCTGTCTCGTACCCGGATGCTGGCCAATGGCATTCGAATCGGGATGGTTCGGCACGGTGTGGTTGGGCCTGTTGCTGTCGTTCTCGCCGGACTGACTCACTGTTTCCCTCTCACGCAGCCATGGTGGCGCACTGTAGATCCTCTCCCGCCGGCTGACCGGGGGCCGCACGCACGTTGGTGGCGTCGCTGATCGGCCAAGCCGAGCCTAGGGGCTCCCGACATTCAGACGGCTCTCGCGGGGCCGCGGTTCCGGATCGGTGTCGCGACCGGCGGTACGCCGCCAGGACGCGTGCAAGGCGGCGTAAGGGCCATCCACTCCGACCAGGGCTGCGTGGCTACCACGCTGGGCGATCCGACCGCGGTCGACGACGATCACCTCGTCAGCGCGCTCCGCCGAGGACAACCGGTGCGCGATCGTGACGGTGGTCCGGCCGTGGGTCAGGGCGTCCAGAGCCGTGGTCAATCGCCGTTCGGTGGCTGGATCAACCGCTGAGGTCGCCTCGTCGAGGACCAGCAGATCCGGGTCGGCGACGTAGGCGCGGGCGATCGCGACCAACTGCCGCTCTCCCACCGACAGGGACTCCCCGCGCTGGCCGACGCGGGTCGAGACCCCGCGGGGCATCCCGGCCAGCCAATCGGCCAAGCCGAGATCGACGAATGCCTGCTCGGTCTGGGCATCGGTCCGGTCGGGGCGCCCGTACCGGACGTTGTCGGCGATCGTCGCGTCGAACAGGAATCCGTCCTGCGGGACCATGACCACGCGATCGCGCAGCGAGGCGAACCGCACGGCATCAAGCGCGACGCCGCCGACTCGGACACTGCCGGTGTTCGGGTCCATCAGCCGGGTGAGCAGCTTGGCGATGGTCGTCTTTCCGGAACCGGTCTGTCCGACCACGGCGACCCGCCGGCCCGGCTCGATGTCGAGATGGACATCGGTCAGCACCTCCGGGCCGTCGCCGTAAGCGAAGTGCACGTGGTCGAAGTCCACGGAAAGCGAGCCGGCCGGCAGGTCGACACCGTGGGCCGGATCTGCGACGTCGGGCTCGGTGTCGAGGATGTCGAGCACCCGGCGGAAGCTGGCCAGCGCGTTCTGGGCTTCGTTGAGCACTTCGCTCGCCGTGGCCAACGGGGTCAGGAACAGGGTGACGAGGAAGAGGAAGGCGACCACGGTTCCGGGGCTCAGGTCACCGGATACGCCCAGCATGACACCGAGGATGACCACCCCGGCCGTGGCCACCGCGGCGGCGAATTCGACGGCGGAGAAGAAGCCGGCCACCAGTGACTGCGCTTTTACCGCCGATCGGTAGTGGGCATCGATCGCCTTGTCGACGCGGGTCGCCGTGCGGTCACCAACGCCGTACGCACGGACTGTCACCGCTCCGACGACTGACTCGCTGACCGCGCCGAGCATCTCCCCCACTCGTTGCCGGACCGTTCCGTAGGCCACCGACAGCCGGCGTTGGAAGAACCGCACGGCCAACGCCAGCGGGAAGAAACAGAGGTAGACCAGCAGGGTCAACTGCCACGAGTAGACGGCCATCACCACGGTCGCGATCACGATCTGGCCCAGGCTGACCACGCCGAGGATCCCACCCCATTGCATGAACACCGACATCTGGTCGACGTCGCTGGTCACCCGCGAGACCAGCGTGCCCCGGCGTTGGGTCTGCTGGTGCAGCATCGAGAGGTTGTGGACGTGGCCGAAGGCACGTACCCGCAGGGTCGCCAATGCGCCCTCGGTGGTCCGGAACACGCGATAGTTGAGGAAGTAGGCCGCTATCCCGGTGAGCCCGACGACACCGAGGCAGACCAGGACGGCGGTCCGTACGAACCCGGAGTCGGCACCGCCGGGGGTGGTCAGGCCGCGGTCGATGGACTGCTGGATCGCGACCGGCACCACGACCCGCCCGCTGGTCGCCAGCAGGGCCAGGGCGACGGTGACCGGCAGCCCGCGTCGCAACTCGGGCAGCATGCGCGCGCCCCTGACCAGGGTCTTGATCGCCCCGTCGTCGCGGTGCTCTGCTGCTGTCGTGAGCAGCCCGGCTTCGGCGAGTTCGTCGCCGTCCTCGGTGCTCATGACTCCTCCGCGGCGAAGAGTGCGTCGTCGGGCGACATGGCCCTTGGCACGTCAGACACCCACCGTCTCGTAGGCCTGGACCAGCGCCGCGTAACCGGGCACGGAGTCCTGCAACTGCTCGTGACTGCCACGGGCCACGATCTGCCCGTCGGCGAGGAAGACGACCTCGTCAGCAAGGGTGATCGTCGCCTTGCGGTAGGCGATCACCACGACAGTCGCCGGCCAGCCCGCGGTTCGCAGTCCGGACAGAATCGTCGCCTCGATGGTCGGGTCCACGCTGCTCGTGGAATCGTCCATCACGAGCAGCCGAGGGCGTCGGACAAGCGCGCGGGCCAACGCAATTCGCTGCCGTTGCCCCCCGGAAAGGGTGGCGCCTCGCTCGCCGACCTCGGTGTCCGCCCCGTCGGGCAGCTCGGCGACGAAGTTGTCAGCTGCTGCCAAACGCAGTGCGTCCCAAACTCTTTCCACGTCGAAGTCGGCACCCAGAGTTACGTTGCCGGCAACCGTGTCGTCGAACAGGAACGTGGACTGGGTGACGAGGGCCGCATCGGTGGTCAGCGCGCCCTGTCGCAGCTCCCGCACGTCGATGCCGTCGACCAGCACCTCGCCGCTGTCCGGATCGACCAGGCGCACCAGGACGTTGGCCAGGGTCGACTTACCGGACCCGGTGGGTCCGACGATGGCGATCGAACGGCCCGCTGGGACGTCCAGCGTGATCCGCTCCAAGGTCGGACTCGGCTCCCCGGCGTAGGAGAAGGAGACCTCTTCGGCACCGAGACGGGCCGGACCGCCGTCGCCCGACAAGTCCTGACTGCCGTACGACGTTTCCCCCGTTGCCGTCAGCACGTCGGTCACCCGGTCGTTTCCGGCGACCGCGCGCGGCAGTTCACCGAGGACCCAGCCCAGGGCCCGGATCGGAAGCGCGAGGACCGTGAACAGGTAGGCGATGAAGACCAGTTCCTCGGTAGCGGTGTCACCGGAGGCGACCCTGCCGACCCCGAGGGTCAACACGGCCAGCGTGGCCAGGGTCGGGAGCGATTCCATGATCGGGTCGAACAGGCCCCGGACGCGTCCGACGGAGATCAGGCAGTCCCTCAGCGTGGAAGTGCGCTCGGCGAACCTGTCGATCTCACGTTGTTCACGACCGAGGGTCTTCACCACCAGTGCCGCGTCGAAGCTCTCGTGCGCGATCTCACTGACTTCGGCACGCAGTTGCTGGGCTCGGCTGATCCGCGGGGACATCACCCGCGAGTAGGCGATGTTGACCACGAACACCAACGGGATGACGACACCGCCGACGATCGCCAGGACCGGGTCGGTCAGGAAGAGCGCGACGATCGTGATTCCCAGCATCAGCAGGGCACCACAGGCGAAGGGCAGAGGGGCGACGAAGAACCAGGCCGCCTCGACGTCACTGTTGGCGTTGGACAACAACTGGCCGGTCGGGTGCTGCTGGTGCCAGGACAACGGGAGGCGCAGATACTGCCGGGTCACCTGGCGGCGATAGTCGGCCTGCAGCCGGTACTGCATGATTCCAGCGAACAGCCGTCGCCCGACGATCCCGATGATCTTGAGGATCGCGACGCCGACGATGGCCAGAGCGGCGAGACCGAGTGCTCCAGTGATGACGCGCTTCTCGGCGAAAGCCGGCAGGATCACCTGGCCGGTGACCTGTCCCATGACGTAGGCCGAGCCCACGCTCATGGCACCGAACAGCGCACTCCCGACGAGGGCCGCAGTGAATATCCTGGGCTGGGTTCGGATCGCCTGGCCGATGAGCCTGAAGCCGCGTCGTAGTACGCGGTCATGCGGGCGTGGCACAGCGACTCCGATCCGAGCAGGGAATGTCCCCAGGGTACAGCCGGTTGTCCAATCTCTTTAGCCTGGGTAACCAGTTCAGCCGAGGTTGGCCAAGAACGTGTCGGCCAGTGGCACCGCGCTGGTCGAGCTGGACTGGCCGTTCTCGACAAGGACGGAAAAGGCGATCCCGCCCGCGGGATCGGGCCGGAACCCGACGAACCAACCATGCGCCTGCGGCGGTACGTCGGTTCCGAACTCGGCGGTGCCGGTCTTGCCGGAGACCTCCCCGCGGTCTGCCAGCGCCCGGCCGGTGCCGGTCAGCACGACCTGGCGCATCAGCTGCTGCAGGGCGGAGGTCACCTCTGCGGCGGGGGCCGCCGGTGCCTGACCGGCGGCGGCGGCATCGGCGACGAGGGACGGGACGGGTACGGCACCGGAGGCGGCGGTCGCGGCGGCAATGGCCATCGCGAAGGGGCTGACCAACACCCTGCCCTGCCCGATCGCATCGGCTGCCAGCTCTACGTCATCTGCGGGCGGGGGGAGGGCTCCGGTGAACACCTCGACCGGCAGGTCCCAGCTGGCATCGATCCCGAAGCTGCCCGCAGCCGTCTCGAGGGCTCCAGCAGGAAGGTCCCGCGCGGCGCTGGTGAACGTGGTGTTGCAGGACTCGGCGAAGGCGGTCAGGAACGGCACGGTCCCCAGGTCGAACTGGTCCTCGTTGTCGAACTCCCGGCCGCCGACAGCCACCGTGCCCGGGCAGGCCACCGGGGTGTCCAGCCCGACGATGCCGTTGCTCAGCAGCGCCGCACCGCTGATGATCTTGAAGGATGACCCAGCTGGGTACTGACCGACCAGGGCGTTGGCCGGGTTCGCCGTCGGATTGGAACTAACCGCCAGGATCTCGCCGGTGCCCGGCCGTACGACGACGATGTGGGCCGGTTCGGACCGAGTGGCCACTGCCGCATCGGCGGCATTCTGGATGGCGGTGTCCAGCGTGACCTGGATCGGCGTACCGGGCTGCGGATCGATCCGTTCGAGTTCTCGGCGAGACCCGTCCGGGCCCACCGCCTCGACCGTGAGACCGGGCCGGCCGGCCAGCTGGGCCTGATAGGCCCGCTGCAGACCGGAGGTGCCGAGCTGATCGCCAGGTGCGTAGTCGGTGCCGGCTTCGTCGAGCACCTCGGCGCTCGCCTCGCCGACCCGGCCGAGGACGCCCAACGCGAAGCCCGCAGTCGGGGCCAGCTGGCGGGTTTCCTCCCGGAAGACGGTCCCCGGGAGGTCGAAGATCGCGGCCCGTACGGCGTCGTAGTCCGGGCGGCGCAGGGTGATGATCGGGACGAACTGACCGGGCTGGGAGGCCGCCACGCTCGCCATGATGTCCTGCGCCGAGATGTCCAGTTCGGCGGCCAGGGTGGCCGCGAGTGCCGGGAGGTCAGTGACCCGCCCGGGATCCACACCCACGACCACCACCGGAGTCGGTGCAAAGACCGGGTTTCCGGCCGAATCCAGGATCGGGGCCCGCTCGGCAAGGCTGCGGCTCCACTCGATGGTCTCGCCGTCGCCAAGTTCGGGATGCACGGCCGCGGTCGTCCAGTCGAGGGTCAGTGCTTCGTCCTGGTCAGCACGCAGGTCGAGTTGTCCGTCGTAACTCCAGTCCGGCGCCGCGTCGAACTCCCAGGTTGCTGTGTAGCTGACCGTGGCAGCAGCGTCGTCGAGAAGATCGACTGCGGTGATCTCCGTCCGCAGCGGCTGCTCGCCTTGACCGAAGCCCATCGAGGTGGCAACGGCTCGAAGGTTCAGCAAGGCCGAAGTGCTGTTGTCGGTCAGGTCCGCGGCCCCGGTGAGATCTCCGGCAGCCCAGGCGTCGAGGTAGGCCTGGGCTGCTTCGCGGGCAGCCATCTCGCGGTCATCGGTGTCCGAACACCCGGCGAGGACGATGCAGGCGAGGACGACCATGGCGGCGCAGGTACGGCGGAGCATGATCTCCACCCTGACACAGGCCTGAGGGCACAAGAGAATCGGCCCCTCGTGAGCTCAGCTCAGCCGCTGGAGTCGCGAGCGGGTGACACCTCGGCTTCCAGCGCCGAGCCGGCTGGCTTTCCGTTGGTGGAAACAGGAACCGCGCCCGTCCCCGCTCGCGGGTCTCCGCCGGGTCCTTGGATAGCGGCCATCAGATTGCGGGCCAGCCCGAGCCCGGCTCCCCCCATCGTCAACGCCTTGCCCAGAAGGTCCTCCATGCCCTCGGCGCCGTTGAGCACGACCAGGTTGTCGATGTTGCTCAGCGCGCTGGCCCCTGCCGTGACGATGGCCGGGTAGTGCTCGGCGATCTGCTGGGCGATGACGGCATCCGGGTTGGAAGCCAGCGCGGCAGCCGGGCCTCGATGCCCACCGCCTCGGCGCGACCTCGCGCCTCGATGGAACATAGCCAGCGCGCGACCGTTGACCTCGGTCGCCCTGGCCTCTGCCTCACCGCGCAAAGTGGTCGGCTGCGCCTGCGCCTGGGCGCGCAGGATCTCGGTCTGTCTGGCCGCATCGGCGAGGGTCACCGGGCGGTAGGCCTCCGCGTCAGCGGGCTTGCGCACCTCGGACTCGAGGACCTTCTCCCGGCGAGCGGCGTCGAGTTCGGCCGCCGCGGTCTCGGCACGTACGACTTCCTGTCGGGCCAGCGCCTCGGCCAGCGGGCCGGACTGCAGCGCCCGGCTCTGGGCTTGGTCGACCTCGGCTGGTAGCCGACCTGCTTAATGCTGGATTCCCTTACCGCGGCTGCCTTTTCCGCGTTGGCTGCCTGTTCGCGGGCGGTCGCTTCCTTGTCGCGCTCAGCGGCGGCGATCCGGGCAGCCGCAGCGATCTCAGCAGCCTGTGGTTTGCCCAGGTTCTCGATGTAGCCCGAATCGTCGTCGATCTCCTGGATCTGCAAGGAATCGACGACCAGGCCCGACTTGGAGCGATCGTCGGCCAGCGAGGAGCGGATGTTGGCGGTGAGTTCCTCGCGGTTGTGCAGCATGTCCTCGACCGACATGCCCCCGACGATTGCTCGGAGGTGGCCGGCGAACAGTTCGTGGATGGTGGCCCGCATGCTGTCGGCGTCCGGCTGCAGGAAGCGCCTTGCGGCGGTGGCGATCGAGGCCAGATCGTCACCGACCTTGTAGGCCACGACCCCTTTGACGGGGTCGGCTTAGCAACCGAACGAATCCGGGTGTTTTCGTGATCTTGAGCTGTTAGGCGGTCACGCGTAGGTGGCGACGGCGGATGTGGCCTTGGTGGGCGAAGAACAGGTCGCGGCGCAGCGCGTGCAGGCTCTCGCCCTTGTTGAGCTGGCGCGCGGCAACCAGCGAATGAGCGACCTCGGCCGGGTATGCGACCCGACCGACGGTGTAACAGCTCGCGCTCCCGGGGTACAGCGAGGGGTCCCACGTCCATCTCCGCTCCTCCTCGGAGCGGGGCTCAACCGATGACACCCGCACAGCATGTTCGCCGGCGCTGCGGCACTGCAAGAACAATGACCGCTGAACGATCGCTATCGGGAAGGCGACGTGCGCGACACAAGACGACGCCGGTCCGAGTCCGGCAGTGTGTTTCTGTCTCAGCCCTGGAGTCCGTCCCATGACCAGTGCGGGATGCGAAGGCCGTCGGGACGTCGTCAGCGGAACGGTGGTAAGGGGAGATGGTCGTTGTCGTGGCCCAAGCGAAGTAGTTGAAGTGTGAAGCACTTGTCGGAGCCGCCGGTTCTCGGCCAGCCCGACATCCGTCAAGGCCTGGTCGAAGCAGACGATTGCGCGGCGGTCCATCTCATGGTGCTCGCCATTGCCACTGTGCATCCGCACGACCGAGGTCTCCTCGCCAAGGGTGTCGGAGTATGTGGGAGGCCCGCCGAGTGCCTCGGCCCAATAGGCGGCCAGTCGCTCGCTGTGTTGGGGGTGGAATCCGTGGCTGAACGCGTGGCTGACCACCTCGTCGGCCATGACCCGGCGATGCCATGCAGTAGCGAGGCGAAGAAGTCCGCTGTCGCCGCCCGCAGCCTCGTACACGGTCTGCACGCCCTAACTGTGGCATACCCGATACCGGCTCGACGGCAACCAGATGACGGCCGAGAGGATGATCGGCAACGTCGCACGGGGGGATCGGCTAACGGGGCAGGGACCTGAAGAAGTCGCGGATGTCAGCGGCTAGGGTGCCGGGTTCCTCCATGGCTGGGAAGTGGCCGCCGCGTTCGGGGATGTCCGTCCAGGTGGTGATGTTGTTGTCGGTTGCAGCGAGTCGGCGGATGCCGACGTCGTGGGCGAACATGATGACGCCGGTGGGGACGCCGGACGAGGACTCGGGTCCGCCCCAACCGGCGGAGGCGTAACCGACGTAGGCCGCTGACCCGGCGGTGCCGGTGAGCCAGCAGAGCATCACGTTGGTCAGCAGCCGGTCGCGGCCGATGACCTCGTCGGGCAGGGTGTCGTGCGGGAAAGTCCATAGAGTCCAACCCAAGATCACGCGGTGCCGTCCTCACACACCACGCCCGGGACGTGACCGTCCCAGCGACACGCCGCAACCAACCGAGGGACTTTCTTCGCGGCCGCTTACCTCGATGGTCTTACCGATTCAGTGAGTGGTAGGACCACCCGGTGTACGGCCGAGGCTGCACCGTCTCTTGTTGCCGGCATCGACGCGCCGTGTCAACCTGGGGTCACCAAGAGCTTATGCATGCATCCACTGAGCGACTGTTCCGTCCGAGGCGAAGCGCAGCGGCGCGGGCGGTCCGAGCACTTCAAGCTTCGGATGCCGTTCCGTTTCTTCGGCGAGCGGCTCGGAGACGAGCAGATCCCGTAGGTGAAGGGTGTCGCGCATGCGCACGATCCTGCAGGCTAGCGGGTCAGGGTTGCCGCAAGTCAGGACAGCGGCGGCAATGGCGTCGCGGTCGGTCGGCAGGGATATCGGGATCTGCGCACGCTGCGGGCCTCCGAGCCCGCCCGTGACGGCGTTAATGTAGCAACTGCGCAAGTCGAGCTTCTCGAGGACGCGGAACGGGACGAAGTCGGCCAGGCCCATGCCCATCGCGTTCCCGTGCGAGCCGGCGGTGACGTCAAGCACGACGATGTTGGCGATCCGGGGACGCTCGAACTCGGCGCTGCCGCGGATCATCAGCCTGCCTATGACGTTCGGGTCGATGCCGACTCCGGACTTGTCCTTGCCCATCGCGTCGATAACCGCAACGTCGAGGTCGTCGAACGGCAGCCGTCCCATTAGTTCGTTCGCCAGGGCCAACAGGCGCTTCTCGTGCGCTCCCGCGATCCCGTCCGGCAGGATGAGCTCGATGACCGCGGCTCTGTGGTGGGCGTTCTCGACGATGGCGATGCCACCGAGGACTCTGCCGGTGCCGACGATCCTCCGGGCGACGAGGGGTATCCAGGTCCCGAGTTGGGCGGGGCCGAAACGGTGTATGCCTTCTGCGCCGTGCTGCTTTCCCAGGCCGATGGCGGTGATCTTCGCGAGCCCGCTCTCGACGTCGCTCTTGAAGTCGGTGTGCGCCTTGATCCTGTTGATGACAAGGAGGCCGTCCGCTTCGGCTGCATGCCTGTCGAGGCGGACATGAGGCCCGCCGGGGACAGTCCCGAGGTCGACCGTGTCCATGGTGGCGCGGATCGGCATGCCGAGGGTCTGCTCGGTCATCCCGAGTCCATGCAGGACGGCAGTCTGGCCGTCGGCTGTCGCTCCCCCGTGCGAGCCCATCGCCGGAACGACGAAAGGCACTGCGCCCGCGGACCTGAGCCATTCTCCCGCTGCGCGGACGACAGCAGGCATGTCGTGAATTCCCCGGGAGCCCGCCGTAAGGGCGACGCTCATCCCCGGTCGGACGCGGTACCGCAACGGTTCGAGCGCCTCGGCGGTCGCGGCGGGCACGTCGTTCACCTGCTGGTCGCCGAATGTCTGGCGGATTCGCAGGAACCGGGGCAGAGGGGTGCGGTATGACAGGCTCCTGGCCGCCTCGAACGGGCCGAGGGAGGCGCTGTCAGACGCGGTCACGGACATCCTGGGACAGGCCGGGTCGGTGTGGGTCGTCCGGCGAACATCAAGCCGACAGGGCCGCACCGCCGAGGTACGCATCGATGATCGCGTCGTCTTCTGCGAGTTCGCGGCCGGGGCCGTGTAGAACAACTTTTCCGGTGTCGAGGACGTAGCCGTAGTCCGCGATCGTGAGCGCCTTGCGGGCGTTCTGTTCGACCAGGAGCACCGTCGTGCCGGCCTCGCGCAATTCTTCGATGAGCTCGAAGATTTGTCCGACCATGATCGGGGCGAGCCCGAGCGACGGTTCGTCGAGCAGCAGAATTTTCGGGTCCGACAGGAGCCCGCGTGCCAACGCCAGCATCTGCTGCTCGCCTCCGGACAGGGTTCCCGCCGACATCGTCCACCTGGCCTTCAGCGCGGGAAAGCGGTCGAAGGC
>JBPCOF010000205.1:0-7300 GCA_051000515.1 Geodermatophilaceae bacterium | reverse complement strand
AGGTCATCCGTGAGTTCGCGGTCACCGAGGCCATCCCGCAGAAGAACTGCGCGACCGCGGCGATGAGGAGCAGGAAGATTCCGGTGGTGCGCCCGGCAGCGTCGATGAATATCTGCGCGGGCGGCAGGCCGGTCTCGGTGGCCCGCTGGGCGGCGTAGTCCTGGATCGCCGCGGTCACTGCGATAAGCAGGACCCAGCCCGCGAGGATCGAGACCCAGACGCTGCGCACGATGCCGTTGGGCGCCTCGCGCGAGGCGTTGATGGTCTCCTCGGCGACGTGCGCGGAGGCGTCGTAACCGGTGTAGGTGTACTGCGCCATCAGCAGCCCGATCAGGAAGACGTAGACCACATTGGACCAGCCGGTCTCGTTCTTGAACTCGAAGAATGTGAACTGCAGCGTCTGATGCTGGTCCGGCACGAAGACCAGAACCCCGACGATGATCGCCACGCCGGCGATGTGCCACCAAGCGCTGACATTCGACAGCAGCCTGACCAGGTTGACGCCGAAGGTGTTCAGCAGGCCGTGCAGCGCAATGATGATCAGGAAGGCGATAAATGTGCTCAGCGGCGTGACCTCGAGCCCGAAGAGCAGGTTCAGAACCGCCATCCAGGTGATTGCAGCGCCGTAGTCGATGGCCGCGGTGACCGCGACCTCGCCGAGGAAGTTGAACCAGCCGACGTACCAGGCCCAGACCCGCTTGTTCTTCGTGGCCAGCTGACCGGCCCACCAGTAGAGCCCGCCCGCGGTGGGATACCGAGAGCACACCTCGGCCATGGCCAGAGCAACCATCAGGACGAAGATGCCCACCAGGGGCCAGCCGAGGGTGATCGCCATCGGCCCGCCGGCGTCCATCGCGAGGTAGTACGTCGTGATGCAGCCGGCCAGGACCGAGATGATCGAGAACGAGACCGCGAAGTTGGAGAACCCCGACAGGCCTCGATGCAACTCCTGCTTGTAGCCGAGCTCGGCCAATCGGGCAGCATCTGCATCGAGAGCGGGCGAAGATGCTGAAGGAACAGCAGTCTCTGATGCCATGGCAGCCTCGCGCTGGTCAGCCGTCCGGGCCGGTCCCGGATCTAGTCGCTGGCGCGCAGCCTTCTCCGACTCAGCAGTGAAATCAATGGTCTATCCCCGTACCGATGGAGCCGAGCAGCACGCAAAGAATCGCCCGGGTCCGGAGACCGGGCGATTCTCGTACGTGCCTGAGCTGGCTGCTGGGCTGGCTCAGGCTGAGCGCGCGCGGCGTCCGCGCAGGACTTCCAGCCTTTCGGCCAGGACCTCTTCGAGATCATCGATGCTACGCCGCTCCAGAAGCATGTCCCAGTGGGTCCGCGGTGGCTTGCCCTTCTTGGCGGCCGGCTCGCCCCCACCGACCAGGCGGGCCGGCAATCCGTCGTTCTTGCACTCCCAGACCAACGGCACCTCGGCGTCATCGGCGAAGGGAACTGCAAAGGAATGTCCGTTAGCACACTTGTACTGCATCAGTTGCCGCGCGATCGGCTCGGCGTTGCGGTCGGTCTCGTAGCTGATGCTTCCGAGACGACTACCGCGCAATGAGCGCTCTCCCATTGTGATCCCTTCCTAACCGTGCTACTGGAACCAACGTCCGACCGACCGGGATGATTCCCATTGGCCAGCGAGGTCAACTCTTCGGACCCCACACAGCATTCGGACACCGAGGGCTTGGTGGATTGCCTGTGCAACCAAGTTTTCGGTGACGCCTTGATCGAGGGCCTGCCTGCTCTGTCGCCGAAGGAGGGAATCGACGAGTCGAGGATCGTCAGGGCAGCCGGAGCGCCGGTGCGGCGTCTGCTGCGGTCCCGTCGGGTGTGGGTGGCCGTACCCCCCATAGCGCGATCGTTCCTGCGGCCAGAACAATCAGGATGCCGACGATCCCGGCTCGGTCGGAGTCAAAGGCGAAGGTGAAGAAGCCGACCAGACTCGGCGCCAGAAAGGACACTGCGCGGCCGGTGGTCGCATAGAGACCGAACATCTGCCCTTCCCTACCGGGCGGGGTCAGCCGGGCAAGGTAGGTACGCGAGGACGACTGAGCCGGCCCCACGAACAGAGTCAACGCGAGTCCGAAGCTCCAGAAGGCGGTCGGGCCGGAAAGGAAGGCCAGGATGCCGCCGCTGACCAGCATCCCGACCAGCGAACCCATGATCACCGCCTTGGGACCGATCCGGTCGTCCAGTCGACCGCCGATGATCGCTCCAAGAGCCGAGGCGATATTTGCCGCAACGCCGAAGATCAGAACGTCGGCCTCGTTGATCCCGTACACCGTGACGGCCAGGACGGCGCCGAAGGTGAAGATGGCGGCCAGACCGTCACGGAACAAGGCACTGGCCCCCAAGAAGTAGACCGTGTGCCGGTCGGTGCGGTAGAGCTCCTTGAGATCAGCGAACAACTTCCGGTACGAGGCGAAGAAGCCGAGCCGTTTCTCCTTGGGCAGCCCTGGCGTCTCCGGGACCTTCAGCAGCACTGGGATCGCGAACAGCGCGAACCAGAGGGCGGCGACCAGCGCGATCATGCGGATGTTGAGGCCGCCGTCTGTGCTGATCCCCAATGCGCCTCGGGTGTCTCCATCCCCGGTGACGAACCCGACGTAGACCAGCAGTAGCAACACGATCCCGCCGAAGTAGCCCATCGCCCAGCCGAATCCAGAGACCCGGCCGATGTTGTCCGGAGTCGATACCTGGCGCAGCATCGCGTTGTAGGAGACCGAGGCGAACTCGAAGAAGATCGAGCCAAGAGACAGCAGCACGAGCCCGAGCCAGAGATAGGAGTACTCGTCGCGTACGAAGAACAGACCAGCTGTGGCCACGACGACCAGCCCGGTCCAGAACCCGAGCGAAAGCTTGCGGCGACCACCGGCGTCCGCGCGCTGCCCGGTGACCGGTGCCAGCAGCGCGATGACGAGTCCGGCAGCCCCGATCGACCAGGCCAACCAGCTGTTCGCACTGATCGAGCCGGGCAGGTCCGCGCCGACCGAGTCGGTCAGGTACACCGAAAAGACGAAGGTGAGGATGACGGCGTTGTAGGCTGCCGAGCCCCAGTCCCACAGCCCCCAGGCCATCACCTGGCCTCGGCCACCGGGTGCCTCGACCGAGCTCTGATCCAACGCGGCCGTACTCATTGCTCGTCTCCGCCAGCGTCGTCTTCGGTACTCATCGCTCGTCCCCCGCAGGCGTCCACTTGGGTCCCCATGGCTGGGCAGCCTAGGGGGTGTCACGCGCCGCTGTAATCAGCGTGCGCAGATGTTCGGGCACAATTCCGCCGGGAAAGGCGGCTGTGCTCTGCTGCGGGCAGGGTCGGGTCGGGTCCAGCTGTCGGGGGCGCCCAGGTTCGCTCCGGCGCAGCGCCTGAAGCTGCATCGTGATAGCCGCGATGATCCGTTCGCGAGCCCGGTTGGCAGCACCCATCCGGGTAGCTACGAGGTCGTCCAGAGGGACCGGAGTCCCGACGTGGACCTTCATCGACGGCTGTCGCCACATCGCGCGGACGAAACTGTTCAAGTTGCGCCTGTCGTCGGCATAACACAAGACCTCGTGGGCGCCCCATGAGCTGACCGGGATGACCGGAACCCGGGAGCGCAGCGCCATCCGGGCAACTCCGCTGCGTCCGCGCTCTGGCCACAGGTCACGGTCAAGTCCTATCCGACCCTCGGGGTAGACGACGATGTGACCGTTGTTGCGCAGGGCACTGTCGGTCACGGTCATGGCATGCCGGGCGTCATCGCTGCCTCGGTCGACCCGGATGAAGCCGGCCCGCTCGAGTAACGGCCCGACGACCTTGGCGGTCATCAGTCCGCGGGTGGCCAGGAATCGTGGCCGGATGCCGACTCTGTACAGCGACGGCGCGAGGACGATCGCGTCATAGTCACCAATGTGGTTGGCCACCACAATGAGCGGGCCGGCAAGCAAGGCCGGATCAACACTTCCGGTGACCTTGACCCGGCCCGGCAGACTGGCCAACGCCGCGGCATAGTGGAGCAGCGCGCCCCAAGCCGGCCACAGCGGTTCGGAGGCTATGGTGCTCTGCCGGATCACCCAATCGGGCACCCGACCGTTCAACTGCTCGGCCACTGCCCCCTGCTCTCGAGGACGTCACGCAACACCGTCGGCGCGTCGGTCATGATGCCGTCCACGCCGAGGTCCAGGGCATGGCTGATCTCCGACCGCGAGTTCAGCGTCCAAACGTGGACCTGCATGCCCAGGGCATGCGCCGTGTCGAGCATCCTTCGATCGACCACCGGCCGTCCGGCTACTGACATGGGCACCTGCGCACAGGCCGCCCGTACTCGAAGCATGGCGCTGGCCCGTGGCGAGAAGGATGCCAGCCGCAGCGCGGCCACCCCACGCCTGCCAAGGGAGGTACACAGCCGGGGTCCGAGCACCCGACGCGCCGCCTCGATCCGAGCATCGAGGAACGAGGCAATACATACACGGTCGACCGCCCCGGCGCGCAGGATCGCCCGGGTGACGCCGGCGACCGCGCCGGGGGACTTCAGATCGATGTTGATCCGCAGATCCGGGAATCCGTCCAGGATTTCATCGAGCCGGGGGATCGGCCCGTCGCCCGCGATGCGTGCCTTCTTGACGTGTGCCCATGGCAGGCGGTCGATCCGGCCGGTTCGATCGGTGACCCGATCCAGAGTCCGGTCATGGAAGACCACGGCGACATCGTCCGCGGTGGTGTGTACGTCGGTCTCGAGGTAGCGGTAGCCCAGTTCGATGGCCGCCGAGATGGCACCCAACGAGTTCTCTGCGCCGTTGCCCGCACCGCCACGGTGCACAAAGGCCAACGGTGTGGGGCTGTCCAGAAAGGAAAAGCGCGGTGCCGGCCCGCGGTGGGCGCGGGTCACCGCGATACGGACCTGGAAGTCGCCGGTGGCGTTGCCGGCGACGGTTGGGTCTGCATCCGAGCGGTTGCCGCTCGGGCTCGCAGACTGATGATCAGAGCAAAGACCATGATGATGTCCAGGACCACCGCGATGGACTGATGCAGCGACCATGCCCGCTGGTAGCCGAGCCCGGTCACGTCGATGTCGATATTTGTCAGCAGCAGCAGCACCAAGAAGAACCAACCCAACAGTGCGCTGCCGACGGCGACGGTTTCGGCGCGTTTGCCCGGCCTACCGTCGGTATGTCCGCTTTGTCGCGCACCGATCCCGACCATCACCATCGCGCCGATGGGCGCCACGAACAGCCCGATAACAGCGGCCGCCTGATGTATCTGGCCGGTCAAGCTCAACGGTGCCGGCCACTCGTTGGTCGGGACGAAGGCCATGACAACCAGAGCGAGGATCCAGACCGTCCACGGCAGGACGACCCTCCACTGTCGAGCGGAGCCCAGCCGATAGGCCCCCCATAGGAGCAGCGCCGAGGCGGCGGCCAGGCACAGGAGGGTGACCGTGAGCATCCAGCCGTACCTGCCTACCCCGTACTGACTGATCGACACGTCGGGTGGAAACCAGTCGCCGCTGACAGCCTGCATGGCGAGAACGCAGAACGCCCCCACGATCATGACGACGAGCGCTGCGTCCAAGACGCGCGCTGTGATGTCACCGTGACGACCCGCCCTATCGTCCACGTAATCATGGTGTCACGGACGAGCTAGCCCCTGGCGGAGCCACAGCGTCTACCCGACAGGCAAGGTAAGAACGTCACAATCGACCAGAGAAGAGGTCAGTGGAGTGCGAGTGTGTGTGTTCACCGGTGCCTCGACAGGCCGGCTGGCGGTCCATGCCGATGGAGTCGCACAGTTTGGCGCCGAGCTGGCCCGGCAAGGCCATGGGCTGGTGTACGGCGGCGGGCACGTCGGCCTGATGGGCGTCCTGGCAGACGCCGTGCTCAGTGGCGGGGGAGAGGTCATCGGGGTGATCCCCCAGCATCTGATGGACCGGGAACTTGCACATGCTGGGGTCACGGACCTTCAGGTGGTCCCAGACATGCATGCACGCAAGGCCCGAATGGCCGAGCAGGCCGATGCCTTCGTCGCGATGCCCGGCGGCATCGGCACCCTGGAGGAACTCTTCGAGATCTGGACCTGGGCCCAACTCGGGTTGCATGCCAAGCCGATCGGCCTACTGAACGTGGCCGGCTTCTTCGACCACCTGCTGGCCTTCTGCGATCAGATGGTCGCCGACGGCTTCCTGCCGGCCGACTCACGGGGGCACCTGGTGACCACCGATGACCCGACCGCTCTGTTGGCCGCCGTCGTCGATGCGCCCTCGATCGCCGACCGCTGGACGGTGGACTAGTACTCCAGTTGCTCCTTACCGTAGTGTAAGGAATCATCGAAAGGTAAGGGTCATGCCCGCATCCACCGTCACGAGCAAGGGACAGATCACCGTGCCAGCCGAGGTGCGAAAAGCCCTCGGCCTCCGGTCGGGATCACGAGTGAACTTTGTGCTGCGAACCGATTCCGGGGCCTACGAGTTGGTTCCGGAGACTCGATCCGTCGCCTCCCTGAAGGGCAGCATCACCATCAACGGCCCGGCGGTCACCCTAGAAGAGATGGACGAGGCGATAAGTGCCGGTTCCGCCGCGACGCTCGGCCGATGATCGGACTCGACACCAATGTCGTGATCCGGTACGTCGCCCAGGACGACGCGGTCCAAGCCGAAATCGCGACTCGAACCTTCGACAATCTGACCGAGTCCGACCAGGGCTACGTGAGCACCGTGGTCCTGGTTGAAATTGATTGGGTACTGCGGCGCGCATACAAGGTCGAACGGGCGTCTGCCGCAGCTGTTCTGCAAGGGCTGCTGGAATCCTCAGAGATTAACCTCGAGAGGCCTGACGCGGTCCGTCGTGCGCTCAACAGGGTCGCATCCGGTGCGGACTTCGCTGACGCCCTGATCACCGAGCTTGGCATCACGGCCGGTTGTGACTACACGGCAACCTTCGATCAGGCCGCAGCCCGATTGGCTGGAATGCGGCTACTTTCCTAGACGCCGATAATCAACATTATGTCAAGTCTGTCTCAGGGAAGCCCCCTCGGTATACAGCCGTTTGGCCTATTGGCGTCCCCTCTGCCTGCCCATGTGCCATTGGCCACTTGTACGATACTCCAGTTAACTTGTACAGTTGGGTCATGGCCACGATGAACATCAGCGCTGCACGGGAGAACCTGCCTGACGCGGTCGAGTTAGCCCGGACCGAGGCAGTTTTCCTAGAGCGCTACGGGCACCCAGCGGCTGTGCTGGTAAGCCCCGAGCAGTACGAGAAGTTAGTGGCAGCCTTGGAGGATGCCGAAGACGTTGCGGCCTTCGACGAAGCGATGAACGAGGAAGAC
>JBPCOF010000178.1:0-5650 GCA_051000515.1 Geodermatophilaceae bacterium | reverse complement strand
GAGCCGGAGGGCGTCAACACCGTGCTCGTCGTCGATATGGCCAATGTCGTCGGTTCGGTGCCCGACGGCTGGTGGCGCGATCGGGCCGGTGCGGCCGAGCGGCTGTTGTCCGGACTGGCCGGGCTGGCGGCCCTTACCGTCCCCGGTCCAGACGCAGCGCTGGTCCGGATTGCCGGAATAGTCGCGGTTCTCGAGGGCCGAGGGAACCTGGCCAAGGACCCTCCGAGCCGAGCGGGCGATGCTCTCGAGATCGTTCGGGCGACGGGTTCGGGTGATGACACGGTCGTGCAGTTGGTCAAGGTGCGGGTGGCAGCTGGCCATCGCATGCTCGTGGTGAGCGCCGATCAAGGACTGCGCGCGCGGTTGCCTGCGGTGGTGGCGAGCACCGGTCCCAGGTGGCTCAACGGCTTGCTTGGGCGAGCGTGATTGGTTTGACACTCTCCGATGCCGGTGAAAGCCTCGGCTGACCAAGGTCGTTGCGAGATTGACGACTCCCGGACTGTCCAGAGGTGGTTGTAGTGCTCGGATCTTCACGTAGGAAAGCAGCGCTCGCGCTGACGGCAGCGACGCTGATCCTGGCCGGGTGTGCCGAGGAGCAGGGGGGTAGCGACGAGGGGACCACGGAAGAGACCGGCCCGGTCGTCATCGGCGCGGTGCTCGACATCACCGGTGCCGGCGCCAGCCTGGGTGTGCCGGAACGCGACACGCTCGAACTGCTCGCGGAGCAACTCAATGCCGATGGCGGGATTGACGGCCGTGAGGTCGAACTCATCATCGAGGACAACGCGTCCACAGAGGACGGTGCGGCTCGAGCGACGACCAAGCTGATCACCGAGGACCAGGTCGACATCATCCTGGGCGCCAGTCGGACCGGTCCAAGCCTGGCGATGCGGCCGATCGCGGAATCAAGCGAGATCCCGATGATCTCGCTCGCCGCCAACCAGGCGATAGTCGACGGTTCGGAGTGGGTCTTCAAGACAGCGCAGAACGACTCCGTCGTGATCGAGAACATCGTCGCCGACGCTGCCGACAAGGGCTACACCACACTGGGTCTGGCCCGCGACGCCTCCGGATTCGGTGAGGGCGTGGAGGAGTTGTTCAACTCCATCGGTGAGGAATTCGGGATCAGCGTCATCGCCACCGAAAGCTTCGCTCCGGACGCCACCGACTTCACCGCGCAGATGGTCAACATCCGTGATGCGGGCGCCGACGCGAACATCATCTGGGGGATTCCGCCAGCGGCCGGTCTGGCGCAGGTCGCCTACCGCCAGCTCGGGATCGAGGCGCCGGTCTACCAGAGCCATGGCATCGGCAACCAAGTCTTTCTCGAGACCGCAGGTGCCGCTGCCGACGGCCTCGTCGCCCCGCTCGGGCGGCTCGTCGTACGCGACCAGCTCCCCGATGATGACCCACAGAAGGAGGTCATCACCGCCTTCGCCGACTCGTACGAGGCTGAGTACGGCGCCGGACCGTCGACCTTCGCCGGGCATGCCTACGACGGCTTCCAGCTCGCCGTCCAGGCACTCACCGAGGCCGGTACGGACGGTCAGGCGATGCGCGAGTACCTCGAAGGAGTGACTGACTACGTCGGGGTGTCCGGCACGTTCACGATGAGCGCGGACGACCACAGTGGACTGACGGCCGAAGATCTTGTGCTGGTCACCGTCGAGAACGGTGAGTTCACCCTGATCGAGTCCTGATCCCAGGGCCGAGGCCGGGAGGTATGCGCTGATGGCGTTCCGGCCATGAGCGACTTCTTCCAGTTGGTTGTCGCCGGCCTGTCCCAGGGGGCGATCTACGCGCTGATCGCGATGGGTTTCGCCGCGATCTTCTCGGTCAGCGAGATCATCAACCTGGCGCAGGGCGAGTTCGCCGCGATGGCCGGGCTCGTGGCGTTGTCCGCGACCGGCGCCGGGCTGCCGCTGCCGGTGGCGATGCTGGTTGCCCTCCTGACCGTCGGGATCGTGGCCGTCGTGATGCAGCGGTTGACGATCGCCCCCGTCAAGAAGATGACCACGCTCACCTCGATCATTCTCACTCTCGGCGTGTCCACGGCGCTCAAGGCGCTGATGCTGCTCATCTACGGTCCCGAGGCTCGTGGGCTCCCAGCCCTACCTGGTTCGAACTTCGTCGTTGCCGGGGTGTCCATCCGGGCGCAGGACCTGTGGATCCTCGGAATAACACTCGCGGTGGCTTCAGCGGCCGTGTTCTTCTACGACCGAACGGTGCTCGGCAAGGCATTACGCGCTTGCGCCGAACAACCGGTCGCCGCCCGGTTGGTCGGGATCTCCCCACGCAAAGCGACCGCGCTGGCCTTCCTCATCGCCGGCCTGCTCGGTGCCGTGGCTGGGCTGCTGGCCAGCCCGATCTCGTTGACCCAGTGGGACTCCGGCCTGACCCTGGGGCTCAAGGGCTTCGTGGCCGCAACGCTCGGTGGCCTGGTCTCCATCCGCGCAGCGGTCCTGGGTGGCCTGCTCCTGGGCATTCTCGAAGCCTTGGTCGCGGGCTACATCGACTCCGGGTTCCGCGACGCGGTCGCCTTCGTCGTGCTGATCGTGGTCCTCGTCGCCCGTCCCGGTGGGGTCTTCAACCGCCAGCCCCAGGCTCGGGTCTAGGAGCAGCCGGTGAAGAAACGCTCGGACGTCGTGGGGGTCGTCATCCTCCTGCTGGTGCTTTTCGTCGGCCCCCTGCTGGTCCCGGTCTCGGTGACCGGGGCGGCGGTGTACGCCGTCATCTACGCCATCGCCGCCATCGGCCTGTCCCTCCTGATGGGGCTGGCCGGGCAGGTCAGCCTGGGGCACGCGGCCTTCTTCGCGGTGGGCGCGTACACGCAGGCGATCCTGGTCACCCGGTACGAGGTCAACGGGGCGCTGGCCGCGGTGGCGGCCGTCGCGCTGGCCATGATCGTCGGCCTGCTCGTCGGTCTGCCGCTGTTGCGGCTGCGGGGGCACTACCTCGCCCTGGCCACTCTCGGGCTCGGCATCATCGTCACGGTCGTGGCCATCGAGACGCCGTTCCTCGGGGCGACATCGGGGATCTTCGGCATCCAGAAGCCCGACTTCGGAGGCCGGGTCTACGACTCGCCGGATGAATATCTGTGGCTGCTCGCGCCGGTGATCGTTCTGGGAGTCATCCTGGCGCGCAACCTGGTCGACAGCCGGATCGGCCGCGCCTTGGGTGCGGTCAACGACTCGGAGGTCGCCGCCGAGACCCTTGGGGTGGACACCTATCAGTTGCGCCTGAAGGTCTTCGTCCTCTCTGCCGGGTACGCCGGACTGGCTGGCGTGTTCTTTGCCCATTGGCTGGCGGTGGTTAACCCGAACTCCGCGAACTTCGCCCTCTCGGTGGAGTTCTTGCTGATCGCCGTCCTGGGGGGGCTGGGAACCGTGTGGGGAGCGGTCGTCGGCGGTTTCGCGGTCGAGTTCCTCGACGAGGGGCTTCGCGACTTCATCCCGGTGATCGTCCCCGGCGCCAGCGGCGAAGTTCAGCTGATCGGGTTCGGGGTGATCCTGACCCTGGTGATGATCTTTCTACCGGGCGGTGTGCACCAGGCGTTCCGAACGGTGGCCGGGCTGGGCGGACGCCGACGCGGTTCGGCGCCGGATCTCTTTGACTCGAAAGAGGGGAGGAATGCTACGAACCTGACGTCGCAGGGGTTCCCTCAGTCGACCGACGAGGGGCCGCTGCTGGCCCGAGAGGGCCGTCCGGCACCGGGTACGACGTTGCTTACGGTGACCGGCTTGACCAAGCGGTACGGCGGCGTCGTCGCCGTCGACGACGTGGACTTCGAGGTGGCCGCCGGCGAGATCGTGGCCCTCATCGGACCCAACGGCGCGGGCAAGACGACCTGCTTCAACATGATCAGCGGTGTCACCGCACCCAGCGGCGGTTCCGTTGTGCTCTCCGGCCAGCAAATCGAAGGCCGCAAACCGCACGTCTTCGCCCGTCACCGAGCGACTCGGACGTTTCAGAACCTGCAGGTGTTCGGCTCCTCCACGGTGCTGGGCAACGTCATGGTCGGGCGGCATCTGCGAAGCCGGGTGGGCTTGTTGCGAAGCATGGTCGGCTTCGCCGCGCGTACCGAGGAACGCGCCATCGTCGCTGGCGCGCGCGAGGTCATCGACCTGGTCGGGCTGGCCGAGGACACAGAGCGACCGGCCGCCGATCTGCCCTTCGGCCGCCAGCGGTTGATGGAGGTGGCCCGGGCACTGGCCACCGAACCCGACCTGCTGCTGCTCGACGAGCCGATGGCCGGACTCTCCGGAGCCGAACGCCGTGAGTTGGCCAGGTTGCTGCGCCGGCTACGGACCGGTGGCATGGCGATCGTTCTGGTCGAGCACGACGTCGAGGCGGTACTGGCCCTGGCCGATCGGGTCGCGGTTCTCGACGACGGTGTCCTGATCGCCCTCGGCCGCCCCGACGAGATCCGTACCGACCCAGCAGTCCTTGCCGCCTACCTCGGCTTGGATGACGACGACCCGGAGGCAGCCGCTGCCGCACAAGAATTGGCTGAAAGCGGCGCCGCCGGCGCTGAGGGTGCGGACGGCGTCCGGTGAGACTGCAGATCCAGGACGTGTACGCCGGGTACGGGCGGCTGGAAGTGCTGCACGGGGTGAGTGTCGGTGTGGAACCCGGCTCGATCGCCGCGGTGGTCGGCGCGAACGGTGCCGGAAAGACCACGCTGCTGCGCACAGTGTCCGGGCTGCTGCGGGCCAGTTCCGGCACGGTAGCCCTGGGGGACAGGGACGTGACCCGCTTGGATGCGGAGTCGATTGCCGCGGCCGGACTGGCACACGTACCGGAGAATCGGCTGGTCTTCCCGTCTCTGACGGTCGCGGACAATCTCACTCTCGGCGCCTGGACCCGCCGCCGGGACAGGACCTCGCTGGCCAAGCGCCGTGCCCAGGTCATGGAGTACTTCCCGCGACTGGCGCAGCGACTCGACCAACCTGCCGGGACCCTGTCCGGTGGCGAACAACAGATGCTCGCCGTAGGGCGCGGGCTGATGGCCCAGCCGTCGGTGCTGATCCTTGACGAGCCGAGTCTGGGGTTGGCCCCTCGAGTGATTCGGGAGATCTTCGCAACACTGGCCCGGCTGCGCTCCGACGAGGGGTTGGCGATCCTGCTGGTCGAACAAAACGTCCGGGCGGCATTCAAGATCGCCGACCACGCCTACGTGATGGACCGCGGAAGGGTGCTGACGGAGGGCGGGCCGACCGCCTTGCTCGACGACGAACGGGTGCAGCAGGCCTATCTCGGCGGTGGGTACGTGCGGGTTGTTGCCGACCCGGCCGACGGCGACCTGCCAGCCGGCGACGCGGATATTCGGAATCCTTGATGACTCTGGCGCGTTAGGCTGAGTGCATAACTACATAGGGGGTGAATGGTCTCGACTTCGTTCGTCGAGGCAGGGGAAGCGGGCCGAGGAAGGCAACGATGAGCTCGTTAACCACGCGTTGCAAAAAAATCAAGCGCCGACAACAGTCAGCGCGACTTCGCACTCGCTGCCTAAGCGGGTCTGAAGTCCGTCAGACCGGGAGCGCCTCCGGCCCGGACCCTGGCGTCGCCAGGAGGATCACCGTACGACCCGGTTGCGGGGGCGTACGGGACACCAAACAGCAACTGGGCCTGTCACACCGACTAGTTCGCA
>JBPCOF010000165.1:0-16067 GCA_051000515.1 Geodermatophilaceae bacterium | reverse complement strand
GCTACGAGCCGGAACCGATCGTGGACGAGAACTTCGGTCACTCGGTGCGGGTGTGCGATCCGGACGGCATCTGGGTCCAGATCAACGCGCACGACCGTGAGCTCTATACCTGACCGCTGATGGCCAGCGCCCACGCCCGGCAGCGCCCCGCCGGCGCGATGCTGTTGGCGGTCGGGGTCGTCGCGCTCGAATTCGCTGCGGCCGTGTCGAGCTTCGTCTCGTCCACGTTGCTACCCAGCGTGGCCCGCGATCTGGACGCCCGTGACCAGCTCGGTCTGCTGATCACCGGTTCGACCATGGGTCTGTTCGTGGCGCTGCCGCTTGCCTCACGCGTGGTCGGTCGCCTCGGGGCGGCCCGGACGCTGACCGTCGGACTGATCGGATACGTCGGTGGTGCGGTGGTGACTGCCACCTCCGGTACGGCCTGGGTCTTCGGCGCTGGCCAGTTCGCCGGCGGCCTGGCAAGCGGGCTGCTGGCGGTCTTCGGGATCAGCGCAATCATCGCGCACCTCGGCGGCGAGCTACGCGTGCGCGTCCTGGCCGTGTCATCGGCGATGTGGATCGTCCCGGCGCTCGTGGGACCGCCGGTGACCCTGGCTCTCGAGCACACATTCGGCTGGCGGTGGGCACTGTTGGTGCCGGTCCCTGTCGTGTTCGTCGGAAGGCTGCTCGTGGTCCGGGCAGCCCGTCCCGACGGGGTCGACGACGAGCAGTCGCGGCGCCCGCTGGGCCGAACTCTGCTCATCCCTGTCGGGGTAGGTGCACTGGTGCTCAGCAGTGCGCACGCGACATGGTGGCCAGCGGCCGTCACGGGCGCGGTCGTGGCCTTCGCCGGCGTCGCGACGATCATGCCGCACGCAACGCTGCGCCTGCGCCGCGGAACTCCCGCTGCGCTGGGCGCGATGCTGCTCTTCGCGACGGGGTACTTCGGTGCCGACAGCCTGATCACCGTACTGCTGACCGACGGGTACCACACGAGCCTGGCGCAGGCCGCAATCGTGCTCAGCGCCGCGCCGCTCGCCTGGGCGGTAACCAGCCTTCTGGTGCCCCGTCTTGTCCGAGGTGGCAGGCGGCGATATCTCGCGGCCGTGGGACTCACTCTCACCGCTTGTGGTGTGACGGCCATGTCGGCTATCCCGGCTGTGTCGGCGGACCTCGGCGCGGCACTCGTGGCCTGGACCGTTGCCGGGGTCGGGGTGGGACTGTCCTATCCCAGCCTGTACATCCTCTGCACCTCGACCGACCGGTCCATCGGATTCGGCGCCATCGAACTCGCCACCGCGGTCATCACCGCCGAGGCATTCGGTGGACTGCTCGGGCGGGCCGGCGGCGGCGCCATCATCTCCCTAAACGCCACTGTCGGCTTGTCTCAGGTCACTGGTCTCATCACGGCCTACGCCGTCTTCGCGATCTTCCTGTTCGCCGCGGTGATCGCTGCCACCCGGTCCACCCACCGACGATGTCAAGGGGCTGAGCCAATTCTCGGGTGATCTACCCGCCCCTGACCCGTCCGATGATCTAGGGGCAGGCGCTCGTCCTAAGTCGTGTCCTCCTCCACGCCCAGCCAAATCACCCTTCCGGCCTTCGCCGGGCCGGTTCACAGGTCGTCGGTCTCGAAGGTGTTGCAGGCATCGACCGAACCCTGGTCGAACCCGATCATGAACCACCGTTGACGTTGCTCGGACGTCCCATGGGTGAACCCCTCCGGATTGACCTCACCGCCCTGTGAGGACTGGATCCGGTCATCGCCGACCGCTGCCGCCGCGGACAGCGCGTCGTTGATGTCCTGCTCGGTCAACGGCTCCAGGAAGGGAGTACCGGTCTCCGGATCGGGCACGGTAGTCGCGTTCTTGGCCCAGATCCCGGCCAGACAGTCGGCCATCAGTTCGATCCGCACGCCCCCGGACTCCGGACCCTGCGGGTCTTGCTGGGCCCGGTTGAGCAGGCCGAGCTGGTTCTCGATGTGATGACCGAACTCGTGGGCCACCACGTACTCCTGGGCCAGTGGCCCGCTGTTGGCGCCGAACTGGGTCTCCAGGAGTTCGAAGAAGTCCGAGTCGAAGTAGGCAGTCTGGTCGGCTGGGCAATAGAACGGCCCGGTGGCGCTGGTGGCACCGCCGCAGCCGGTAGTCACCGAACCGGCGAAGATGTCCAGGTCCGGTTGTACGTAGGCCGGGCCGCCGCTGTCAGGCAGTAATTCTGCCCACATCGCATCCAGGCTCTCGACGGTGGCGATGATCCGGCAGTCGATGTTGGTGTTGGCCGCTTCGGCGTTGGTGCACTCGACGAAGGCGTCGTCCTGGACTTGCTCCTGCCCACCGGTGTCGCCACCCCCGAGGATGTCCCCCGGGTTGAACCCGAACACCAGAGCGAGCAGTACGACGATCAGACCGCCCCCGCCACCGACCGCGATTCCACCGCCGCGACGTCCGCCCCCTCGTCCACCGCGCTCGCGGCCCGGGTCGATCCGGACGCCTTCCCGGAAGGTCATGCCTCTACCGCCATGAGATCGCCTTCCTTCGTCATGAACTAAGCCCCAGTTGACCCATGCGCTCGGTGTGCGCCGTCGTGATCCGGTTCAGCAGCTCGCCGACTCCGGCCAGGTCGCCGGTTCCGGTGATCAGCAGTTCGGCCAACTGGTCCCGCTCGGCAATCACCCGCTGGGATTGAGTCATGGCCTCTCCCACCAGTCGCCTGGCCCACAATGCCAGTCGGCCGCCGATCGCCGGGTCGGCGCGGATCGCGGCACGTACCTCTCGTACGGCGAACGAGGCGTGTCCGGTGTCGGCCAGGACCGACAGCACCAGCGCGCGGGTCGACTCATCGAGGAAGTTGGCCACCTCCCGGTAGAAATCGGCGGCCAGACCATCACCGACATAGGCCTTGACCAGGCCCTCCAGCCAGGTGCTGGGTCGGGTGCTGTCATGAAAGGCGTCGATCGGAGCGGCGAAGGGTGACATCGCCTTTTCCGGGTCGGCGTCGAGTTCGGCCAACCGGTCGCACAGCAGCTTGAAATGCCCCATCTCGGCGGCGGCCATCGTGGCCAAGGCGGCGCGACCCGCTGTGGTTGGCGCCATCCGGGCATCCTCGGCCAGCCGGTCGAAGGCCGTCAGCTCGCCGTAAGCCAGCACTCCCAGCAGGTCGATGACCGCGTTCTGCGTCAGCGTTGTCACCTCTCTGGGCGGAGCGTCGATTCTCCCACCAGGGGCGACACGATGTGAGCTGAGCCATGGGCGGTCCGGTCCCAGGGTAGTCGAGCGGCCGGGCGCAGTCGGGACTCGCTTGGCTGGGTTCAGCGTGTGTTGGGCTAGACTGAGGACGGCGAGCCGGACCACGACTCGCGTATCTGTGCGTCAACGCCTTTGCGGTGCTCTCCGGATGAATCGGAATGCGCCACCGCGATCTGATTCGGCGAGTTGCCTGAGTCTCGACTCGACCCTCGCGAAATCTTCCGATCGCCACCGGACGTCGGCGCGAAGCGGAAACCGACGTAGTTTCGAGGCGAGAGCACTGAACGGTCAGATCCAGAGCATCCAGTTCCAGAACCAGACCACCTCACCGGATCATCAGCAGCGCAGCCACGACGACGCGGTCGCTCTCGAGCACGCCACCGAGGGCGCGCCGGAGGTCTTACTGGCAGAGGAGCTTGCCGCGCGCGCTCCGGTCACGGACACCGCCCCGCTGTTCACCGATTTCGACGTGCATCCCGACATCACCGCTGCACTGGCTGACGTCGGCATCACCCGTACCTTCGCCATCCAGGAGCTGACTCTTCCGATCGCCCTGGCCGGACATGACCTGATCGGTCAGGCGCGCACTGGCACCGGCAAGACGTTGGGCTTCGGCGTACCCATGCTTCAGCGGCTGACCAATGTCGCCGAGGGCGCCGACGGGATGCCCCAGGCCCTGGTCGTCGTACCCACCCGGGAACTGTGCGTCCAGGTCGCCCGCGACCTGTCCACCGCCGGATCCAGGCGCGGCATCCGCGTGCAGGCCATCTACGGCGGCCGCGCGTACGAGCCGCAGATCGAGGCACTGCGCAAGGGCGTGGAGATCGTGGTCGGTACGCCGGGTCGGCTGCTGGACCTGGCCGAGCAGCGCCACCTGATGCTCGGCTCGGTCAGCGTGCTGGTCCTCGACGAGGCCGACGAGATGCTCGACCTCGGTTTCCTGCCCGACATCCAGCGGGTCCTGAGCATGGTCCCGACGCAGCGCCAGACCATGCTCTTCTCCGCGACCATGCCCGGTCCGATCGTGACCCTGGCCCGTCAGTTCATGACCCAGCCGACCCACATCCGCGCGCATGGAAACGACGAGGGCTCCACCGTCCCCGACACGACCCAGTACGTCTACCGGGCGCACAACCTCGACAAGCCTGAACTGCTCGCCCGTCTGCTGCAGGCCACTGACCGTAGCCTGACCATGGTCTTCTGCCGGACCAAGCGAACCGCCCAGAAGGTTGCCGACGAACTCGTGGACCGGGGCTTCGCCGCCGCGGCGGTGCACGGCGACCTGGGGCAGGGCGCTCGCGAGCAGGCACTGCGCGCCTTCCGTTCCGGAAAGGTCGATGTCCTGGTCGCCACCGACGTCGCGGCCCGCGGGATCGACGTGACCGGTGTCAGCCACGTCGTCAACTACCAGTGCCCGGAGGACGAGAAGACCTACCTGCACCGCATCGGCCGGACCGGCCGAGCCGGCGGCAAGGGCATCGCAGTGACCCTTGTGGACTGGGACGACCTGCCGCGTTGGAGCCTGATCAACACCGCTCTGGACCTGCCCTTTCACGAGCCGCCGGAGACCTACTCCACCTCCGAGCACTACTACACCGACCTCGGAATCCCGGCATCGGCGACTGGTCGGCTGCCTCGTTCGGCCCGTACCCGTGAGGGTCTGTCGGCCGAGCAACTCGAAGACGTCGGCGAGACCGGCCGCGGACGCGGCGGATCGGGCGGATCGGGACGATCCGGTTCGGGTGGGCCCGGCGGCCGCGGTCACTCCGCTGGCTCGGACCGTTCCTCGGGATCCAACGGTGGGCGCGGCCGGAGCGGCGGGCGGGTGCAGAGCAACGGCCGCACCGATGACGCAACACGCGGCGACGGTCGGCCATCCGGTGAGCAGCAAGTCGCCGGTGACGAGCCGGCCCGACGTCCACGGCGCTCACGTTCGCGTAATCGGACCCGAGGCGGTCTGGCGGTCGTCGCCGAGGGCGGCCGCCCGGGTGCTGGGGGCGGGACCAGTTCGGACGACAGCGGGGCAGCGTTCGACCGGCGTCGTCCCGCACAAGCCGCGGACTGAGACCCAACTCCGTCCACCGTGAGTCGGGCTCTTCCGCGCCGGTTGCCGCGGCCATCCTGGCCGGCCGTGACCTGGCTGGCAGTACTGGTGATCGCCTTGGTGGCGGGGTTGATTCTGGCCGGGACCAGCAATGCGGGCAGCACCGACGTACGGACCGCTGCCGGTCCCCCGGTGATCTCCAGTGCGCCGTTGGCCGAGCAACTCGAGTCCCGGTGGTCCACGAAGTCCGCCGCTGACGACCAGCGCAGTGTGGCCAGCGGCACCGTCATCACAGCAAACGAGTACGGAGTGCGCGGGCTCGATCCGTTGACCGGCGAGGAACGTTGGCACTACCTGCGTCCCAACGCGGCGATGTGTGACCTGACTGTCCTGGATGACGTGGTGGTTGCCATCTTCCGAACCACCGGCCGGTGCAACGAGGCAGTCGCGCTGGAGGCCGGCTCGGGGGTACGCCGGTGGTACCGCAACGTCGGTTTCAGCGACCAGTTGAGCCTGCTCGGTTCCGGTACGGCCGCGCTGGCGGCCACGCCTGGCGGGATCGCGGTCCTTGACGCGGTCGGGAACTCCATCCGGTGGCGGTACAACCCCCCGCAGGGCTGCGAGCTGGCAAGTATCGGTATCGGCATCAACGGGGTTGTGGTCCTGGAAAGCTGTAGCACCGGGACGACATGGTTGGCGCAGTTCGACCTCTACAGCGGGGATCAGCAGTGGCGGGTAGCGCCTCCCATGGGGGAGGTCACCGTGCTCGGCGTCGACGGAGTCGTAAGTCTTCTTGTCGGGCAGCAACTCAGGATTCTCAGCGCTCGGAATGGCTCGCTGTTGTCCACTGTGGACAATGCTATTGAATCCGCCGAGCCACTGGCGTCCGAAGAATCAGCGGAGTCAGCCGCCAGCTTGTTCGCCGCGACGTCGGGCAGGGGCGGAGTCCCGTTGGTGTATCTCGCCGGGCGGCTCTACGGCGTCGACCCGGCCAACGGGACGCTCCTGTGGAGGGTTGCGGCAACGGGGGTACCGGCTCTGAGTGACCTCGGCGTCGTCGTCCCCGAGGGCGGGGACTACGTCACCCGAGATGCGTCGACGGGTCAGGAACTCGACCGATCGGTGATCGCCGATCAAGGGACTTCTCCAGAGCGCGGTCAAGATGGGCTGCTCCGCATAGAACAAGCTGGTCCGGTGCTGATCGCGATCAGCGAGGATGGGCTGTCGGCTTACTCCTGAGTCGTGTTTTCGGAGATGCCGGCCGTCAGACGCAGACACACAACTCGTTGCCCTCGACATCGGCGAGCACCCACCAGCTCGGCGCATGTCTGTCGGTCACCAAGTGACCGCCCATGGCTATGACCGCCGCGACCCGTTGCTCGGCCTGGTCTCGTGGCACGTACACATCGAGATGGATCCGATTGCGCTGCGGCCTTGGTGCGGTCATCTGCTGGAACCAGACCCGCGGCGAGTCCACGGCAGGTCCTACCAAGTCGACTGCCCCGTCTGGCATGGTCTTCTCGGACAAGCCGAGCCCGACCCGCCAGAACTCCCGGATGCCACCCGGGTCCATACAGTCGATGCCGATTTCGATCCCGTCGCCGGGGTGGGCCGGCGCGGCGATCTGGGCGCCGGCCTGCGCCGCAAGATCGCCGATTCGTCGGGCCTGCTTGACGTCTAATTCCGTGATGCCGCCCGCTGAATGGGTCGCCAATGCGACATCGACGTCGCGCCAACGGATGTCGATGTCGGGATGGTGGTCCATCTCCTCGGCCACTTCCGCGATCCTGCTGACCAGCGCGACCGCAGCAGGGAAGTCCGGTGCTTTGATGCGCGTACGGATCGCGCCGCGATGAAACCGCCAAGAGCTGAGTTCTTCGAGAGCCCGGTCGAGTTCCTCCTGGGTCAGCAGCGTCCTCATGTCCTCATCCTGCACCGCTCGAGCGGACCGGAGTGGCGCGGCTCGACGGCGGGTGCCTAACGCCAGGAACCGTTCGACCGGCAGGGCCAACGTCCGGTGTGAGGATCATTGACGAACCCAAGACCAGCCTCGTGGGCCAGTTCGGCCAGACGGACCTGCTCCTCGACCGGATACAGACCAACGGCACGCGCATGGCAGGCGACTCCGCGCCCGACCAAGCCGTGCTAGATCATCGAACGTCCCAGCAGTGCTCTGGTGTGCAACGACGGATCACCCGCATCATCGACGAGCATGGCAACGCGGCACCCCAACTTGCCCGCCAGTGCACACGCCCACTCGACGTGTGCCGCCATGTCCTCCTCGCTGTGCTCGATCTACGGGATCCCGCCGACGACATCGGCCCCGAGACGCAGGGCCTCCTCGCACAACGCCGCCACCCCGGAGTCGCGCAACAACCCGTCCTATGGAAAGGCGTCCTCGAGATCCGGCCGGCCCGGATGTCGATGTCGCAAACCCTGCCGTCGCGCATGCGTGCCCTGTGCATGTCCACGGAACCGCCGTCTGCGACCATGCCTGCTCACCCCACAAGCTGAACACCTGCACGCAGGGCTCTTATGGAGGACGTCGATGACCGAAGGACAGGGCGGCGGTACACCAGCCGGCTGGTATCCAGATCCGGAGGGCAACGGTGAGCGGTGGTGGAACGGGGTGAGTTGGGGACAGCTGCGGCAGCCGCCGACCGGAGCGCCGCAGCAGCCATATCCGGACCAGTACGGCCAGCAGCCCGCCCACGGTCAGCATTCGCAGCAGCCGGCGCAAGCCCAGACTCAGGGCCACCGGGCGCAGCCTCATCAAAGCCAGCAGTGGGGTCAACAGCAGGCGCAGCAGCCGGCGCCGGACCACCAGCGGGGCCAGCAACAGGCTCAGCCGTCCGGTGCGCAAGGGCTGCGCTGTGTCAACTGCCAGTTCACCGACTTCGCCCAAGCGGAGTTCCTGCTCAATACCCGCGGCATGACGATGTTCGACCTCGATGCCTTCAATGCCGCCGCCAACTGCCTGATCTGCCGCCGCTGCGGCTTCATCCACTGGTTCGCCGCGCGCTGACCCACCGGCAACTGGTAACGGGCGCCGCACAGAAACCGCGACTTCTGCATAGGTTTGCCCATGAAGCTGAGTTCGACGGAACGTAGAATCGACCAGGATGGCTCCCCACCCAGGCCGCGTTCCCGCCGCTCGTGATGATCTGACGGGACTGTTCGGACCGGACAGCGTGACGTGGCGGCTGCACGCCGATCCGCTTCTCATCGTCGGTGGAATCCGCGCCCTGCTCATGCAGTCCTTGCATCCGCTGGCCCTGGCCGGCGTCGCCGAACACTCCGGCTTCAAGGAAGACCCTTGGGGCCGGCTCGGGCGAACCGCCGAGTTCGTCGGCACCCTGACGTACGGCACGCGCCGCGAGGCCGTCAAAGCGGCCGCCCGGGTCCGCGGCGCACATCGGGGGCTGACCGGTGTGGAGCCGGAGAGCGGCAGGCCTTACCGGGTCGATGATCCGGCGTTGCTGCTCTGGGTGCACTGCTGCGAGGTCGACTCGTTCCTGTCCACGGCCGTCCGGTCCGGTGCCGACCTGAGCGACGCCGACGCCGACCGCTACCTCGCCGAACAGGTCATCGCGGCCGAGCTGATCGGTATCGCGTCCGAGGACGTACCGTCCGATCGTGCAGACCTGGCTGGCTATTTCACCGACGTGGCGCCGATGCTGGAAGTCACAGCGGAAGCGCAGCGTGCCGTCCGCTTCCTACTGGCTCCACCCATGCCTGCTTGGGTCCGGTTACTGACCCCGGCCAGACCGGCATGGGGTGGGCTTGCCACCTTGGCCTTTGGCCTCCTGCCGACGTGGGCGCGCAGGATGTATCGCCTGCCCGGGCTCGCGACCACTGACGCAGCAGCGACCGCTGGCCTGCGAGCCTTGCGGTCGAGCGTGCAACACCTGCCAGCTCAGTGGCGCGAGGGACCGGCCCTCAAGGCAGCCCGGGAGCGCCTGGCCAGCTGAGGTCGAGGGCACTGGGAGCGATGGGTGGCCCCACCGATCTGGTCCACGGCGGCCGCTCTAAGTGATCTCTACCGGGCTAGGCCCGGTCCGCGGCGAGGTCGGGCATGGGCGCCAGAAAGGACCACGGCTCGCGGGCCGGTGCGGCACGTTGCCCGTCGGGGCAGTGTCGCCGCAGATCGCACCAACCGCACGCGACGCCCGTACGGGTCGGAAATGCCTCATCGTCGGCCATGCCGGCGGCGGCTCGCGCGGTGGCACGCACGATGTCGGCGGCGATGTCCTCGGCCCGGCCGACGTGGCGAGCCAAGGACTGCTCGGTGTGTTCGAAGGCCGCGACATCTCCGCTGGGCAGGTGGTGTAACTCCACGCGCGTGCAGTTGCTGCGCAGCGTGCGGCGTACGCCGAGGACGTAGATCGCCAGCGCCGGCGAGCCGCGCGCGGCGTCGTTGCTGACCCCGGAACGGCCGGTCTTGTAGTCCACGACCACCATGTCCCCGTCGCGCTCGTCGATCCGGTCGATCCGACCCGACAAGGCAAGCCGGTCGGTCTTGGCAGCGACGTGGCGTTCGAGCCCTACCGGTTCCCGATGTGGATCCTCGGCCTCCAGATAGCCGCGCACCCACTGCGAGGCGATCGTCAGCCAGTCCAGGGACTGCTCGTGATCGCGAAAACCCTCATCACCCCAGAGCCGCCGGAGCAACCCCACACCCTCGGAGGGCGTACGGCGGGCGACTGACAGGTCCCACCACGCCCGAAGCGCGGCGTGGACCGCCGCGCCCATGCTGTTGTGCGCCCATGGCCGGCCCTTCGGTAGCGTTGGGCGGTCGAGGTAGGTCATCCGGAAACGACGCGGACAGTCGTCGAAGGAGGCCAGTTTGCTCGGCGTGGCCGAGAACAGTGGGGTGGGGCTCCCGGGCAGGATCTGTTGCGCCTGGCTCACCGACCCGCCGTCCCGGACCGCGGCGACATCGTCTGCACGGACGTCACGGTAGTCCGGATTCAGCCAACGTACGGGCGGCTTCCACAGGCCAGGGACACCAGTTCCTCGTAGACCGATGCCTCGGTCGTGTGCTGGCCCAGCCGGTTCACCTTGTTGGCGCCGTGGAAGTCGCTGGAGCCGGTGGGCAGCAGGTGGAAATCGGCTGCCAGGCGGCGTAGGTGCTCGCGATCGGCCGGAAGATGGTCGGGGTGATCGACCTCGATGCCAGCCATTCCTGCCTCGGCAAGCACCGAAATGGCAGCCTCGTCCACGATCCGTCCACGTCGCCCGGCGGCCGGGTGGGCAAAGACCGACACGCCGCCGGCTGCCGCGATCAGCTGCACTCCGGCGACGGCGTCGAGATCGGCCTTGCGGACGTAGAACGGTCCGGTAGCCGAGACAAGTTCGACAAAGGCCTCGTCCACTGACGCGACGATCCCGGCTTCGACCAGCGCACGACCCACGTGCGGCCGACCCACCGACCCGCCGTCGGCGAACTCCAGGACGCGGTCCCAGCTGATCGGATAGCCGGCCGCGACTAACTTCTCGACGATCCGCTCGCCCCGCCGGCTGCGGTCGGCCCGGAGGCGGCCCAGCTCAGCGGCCAGCCCCCGATGCCGAGGATCGACGAGATAGCCGAGCAAATGCACGCTGATCGGAGGCTGGCCGGTGACCTTGTGAACGCAGGACAGCTCCAACCCTCCTACGACGGTCAGGCCCGGCGGGCAGGCGGCGAATGCCTCGTCCCAACCGGCAAGCGTGTCGTGGTCGGTGAGGGCTAGGACGTCCAAGCCTTCCCGGGCGGCCGCGCCGACCACCTCGGCCGGCGACAGCGTGCCGTCTGAGGCGGTCGAGTGGACATGCAGGTCGATGCGTAGGCCCGGGCTGGGGATCCTCACGATGTCGTCAGTCGTCGCCTTCCCGCCCGGCGGCAAACGGGCCCTGGTGCGGATCCAGACGCGGGATCGGTGTGGTCCGATGGACACGCGGCCGCTCGACGCCGGGCATGCGGCCGGTCTGGGCGTCCATCGGCGGTGCTTCGGAGAACCGCATCGGTGCCGCCACCGGCTGGCCGGTGTAGGTGGCGAAGAGCAGATCGGTGATCTGAAGGTAGAGCTGGCGCGGACCGCCGGGCAGGTGAGTGACTCGGGACAGCGCCTGGTCCTGGCCGGCTGACTCGAAGACGAATGTGCCGTACTGCAGCATCCGGCCAAACGGTGACTGCTCGAAGGTCAGGTCGGTGACCTTCATCAGCGGCATGATCGCGGTGCGTTTGGTGAGCACCCCACTGACCAGCAGGACCCGGCGATTGGTGACGATGAAGTGGTCCAACCACCATTGGGTGATCTGATAGGCGAGATAGAGAAGCACAGCCAGGATCGTCAGGATGACGATGTTGTCCAGCGCCATGGAGCGGGGATCGTTGGACAAGAAGAACAGGGCGACAACGATGATCGCGAGCGATTTCAACACAGGGGGCATCAGAATCATCCAGTGCCGACGTGTCTCGATAACCGCACGCTCATCCGGGAGGAGATATCGGTTGGTGCCTCTAGTGCGCTGTGGCCGGGTCACGGTGCCGCCAGCCTTCGGCGCGCTAGACCAACGACCGGAAGAAGCTGGCCAGGGCCGACACGGCGTCGCCGAGGCCACTGAAAACGCTCCGGACCAGGCTCGCGGCAGTCTCTGGCTGGGTAACGATGAAGAAGATGATGAAGGCGAGCAGCAGCCAAGCGATGACCCGCTTGATGTTCACCATCTCCTCCTCGACAGCACAGCACACCCTAGGGGTGGCTGCTTCGCACCGATCATTGCCGATTGCCGCATGTCGTGCGGACAGGCGCGCCGCGTGTCGGTCAGTGGGCGCTCCATCCTGACGAACCGGCTCAGCCGCCGCCGGGCTCCTCCGGGTTCTGGTCGGCCGGAACCGATGTGGACGGCGGCTCGCGAATGTAGTCGTCCTCGCTACCGACCGCCTTCCCGGTGTAGACGGTTACGATCCACACGCCGATCGCGGCCAGAACCAGTAAGAACGCCACTCCGAACGCCGTGTTGCGGATGTCCTGCCAGTCGCTGCGCTTCTTCGCGCCGGCCCGGCCGCCACTGGCCTTCCATAGTTCGCGCGGAGTGACCGCGCGCTTGGAATCATTGATCCGCTTACTGGCCTCGTCCGTGGAAATCCTGCCCCGCCCGGCGTCATCCTCGAGCGCACTCACGGCCGCGTGGATGTCCGACAGTGCGACCAGCTGGGTCTTGGTAGCCAAAATGCCCACCTCCTGCGATCCAGACGACGATGATCATCCTAGCGCGATTCGTCACGCCCTGCGCTTGGGTTCTGGCCTCTTGGGTTGCTCTCCGCCCTGCCCGTTTCCTTGGGAGCGCTTGGGCACCATGACTTTCCGTCGAAAGGTACAGACGATCGTACCGTCTTGCTTGTAACCGATGGTCTCCACGTGGACGACTCCGCGATCGTTCTTGGACCTCGATTCGGTCTTGTCCAGGACGGTCGTCTCCCCGTAGATCGTGTCCCCGTGGAAGGTGGGCGCGACATGCTTGAGCGATTCCACTTCGAGGTTGGCAATCGCCTTCCCGGACACGTCCGGGACACTCATCCCGAGCAACAGCGAATAGATGAGATTGCCGACCACGACGTTCTTTCCGAACTGGGTCGCCTCCTGCGCGAAGTGCTCATCGAGGTGCAGCGGGTGATGGTTCATCGTGATCAGGCAGAAGAGATGGTCGTCGTAGGTGGTGATGGTCTTGCCGGGCCAGTGCTTGTAGATCGCGCCGACCTCGAACTCCTCGTAGTACCGGCCGAACTGCATGCACGCTCCTATCGTCTGCCTGCCCGCGCCGCGATCCTACGATGGTGGTCGTGAGCGACCGCGACACGATCGAGCAACCGCCGACCGAGCAGGTCGTCGGCCTCCCCGCCCGCGCGCGGTTGATCCGGCTGGTTATCGCAACGGCCGTCCTAGCGTTGACTCTGAGCGGCACCGTCTTCGCTGACGACTATGCGTTTCCCTTCGGCCCGCCCCGGATGTACGCCACCCGCGCTGACCCGGACACGCCGGTGTCCTCCACCCGGGTGGTCGGGTTGACCGAGGCCGGTTCGGAGGTGCGGCTGTCCGGCGGCGAGGTGGGCCTGCGCCGGGCCGAGTTCGAGGGACAGGTGCCTCGGCTGGTTGACGATCCCGAGCTGCTGGGACTCCTCGCCGAGAGCTACCTGGCGAACAACCCCGCTGCGCCACCAATTGTTGCCGTGGCCATCGTGGTCCGTCGCTACGAACTGCGGGACGGCGAGAGCACCGGCTCCTACGTGGACGACGTCCGCGTCACCTACCCGCTCCCGGGCACGGCGCAGGGGGAAGGGTGACGCAGCTTCGCGCCGAGGAAGGGTCGAGCGGCCCGGCGCAGCCACGCCGAACGGTGGCCGGGATGGGATGGTTCTTCGCCCCGGTACCTCTGGCGCGGGTGGCGATATTCCGGATCATCGCCTACTTGTTCATCCCGATCGATGTCTTCGTGACCACCCGCTGGGTCGCTGCGCACGCCGGCGTACCCACCGAGTACTACCAACCGCTGCTGATCGGCGAATGGCTGCCGCTACCCACTCCCACCACCGCCGTGGTCGACGCCGTGAAGTGGCTGCTGATCGGATCTGCGCTGCTGGCCGCGACCGGTCGGGCGCCACGGGTCTGGGGCACGACGACCTTTCTGCTCTATTTCGAGTGGATGGTCATCGCCATGAGTTACGGAAAGGTCGACCACGACCGGTATGCCTTCCTCGTGGCTCTGGCCGTCCTGCCGACCGTCGGAATTGCGCATTGGCGTGACCAGCGCCGTTCGGAGGCGGCCGGGTTTGCGGTCACCGCGATCTTCATCGCCGTCATGCTGACCTACTTCCTGGCGGCGTGGGCCAAGATCCGGTTCGGCGGCTGGGACTGGGTCAACGGCTCCACGCTGACCCGAGCGGTCCTGCGACGGGGCACCGACCTGTCCATGTGGACCCTCGAAGTACCCGGCCTGCTGCACGTCGCGCAGTACCTCATGATCGGCTTCGAGTTGCTCTCGCCGCTCATGCTGCTGGCTAGGCGAGATCGCACCAGGATCGCGCTGGTGATCTTCCTGCTCGGCTTTCACCTGATGGTCTACGCCGGTGTGCGGATCATCTTCCTGCCACACTGCGTGGCCATCCTGTGCCTGCTGCCGTGGGAGCGGCTGCGCCGCGGACGACCCAGCGCAAAGAGCACTCCCGGAGCAGGACCCGAGGTCATCCCCCGGTCTGACGATCCAGTCAGAGCCGTCTCATAGGGTTTGCATGGCAGCGGCGCGTCGGGGACTGAAGGCGGGTCGTTCATCGATCGGGCGGGAGAGAGAGCCATGGGTGCGGTCCGGGTCTACGTGTTTCCAGCACTCCGCATCCTGATCTGGGGACTGATCGCAATCTCCCTGGTATGGCTCGCGTTCTTCCGGGCCGAGCCCTCGGTCGACGACCAGACAGCGCAACCCTTCGCTGATGTGACCCCGCCGCTGGTCACCGTCGCTCGCGGCGACATAAGCAACACGGTGAGCCTGACCGGACAGGTCGCTGCCGACCCGGCGGTGGAGGTCAAGGTGACGCAGGCCGGAGAGATCAGCACGATCTTCCTGCGACCAGGCGCCGTGGTTTCGGTCGGCACGCCGATCGCCGAGGTGCGCTACGAACGCGAGCCGCCCAGTACTCCGCCGGTAGCGGATGATCCCGAGGCCGCGCCGCCTCCGACGACCCCGAGCTTCCGGTACGTCACGATCACCTCGACCGCAGCCGGCAGCCTCTCGTCAGTTCCGGTGATCGCCAAGCAGCTGGTCTCGGTCGGCGATGTCCTGGCAACGGTCTCTCCAGGCACTCTCAGTGTGTCCGCTCCGTTGACCCAGGGCGATCAACTCCGACTCCTTGCCGCGCCGACGGCTGCGACCGTCGCCGTTCAAGGCGGCCCCGCGCCGTTCGCCTGCGGTGCCCTGGCGATCGGCGTACCGGAGAGCGACGCGCCGACCGCCCCGACTCCAGCCGACCCCTACGCCCCTCCGGTGGATCCGAACACGCAGCCGACCGGTGCGATTGCTCGCTGCTCCATACCGCCGGGAACCACCGTGGTCGCCGGCCTGTCAGCAACGATCGACATAGCAGCAGGTGCGGCCACCGGCGTTCTCGTCGTCCCGGTGACGGCCGTCGAGGGAACCGTGGCCACCGGGAACGTGTGGGTGGTCGAGACCGAAGGCAGCGAACCAGTCCTGACCGAGGTGGCCCTCGGGCTCACCGACGGCGTCATGGTCGAAGTCATCGAGGGGCTCACCGAGGGTGCGCAGATCCTGGAGTTCGTGCCGAATTCGGAACCGCCGCCTGGCGGTGGCTTCGGTTACGGCGGTTAGCCGCTCGTGACTTTCATCAGCCTGGCCGGAATCGGACATTCAGTTCGACTTCCCGACGGCAGCCAACTCGACATCCTCACCGACATCAACCTGGAGGCCGAGCGCGGCGAGCACATCGCCGTCGTCGGTCGGTCTGGGTCCGGTAAGTCGACGCTGCTCAATCTCATCGGACTGCTGGACAGCCCGACCGCCGGCGTCTACGAACTGGACGGCCGGGCCACCGATGCCCTGTCCGCCCGCGCTCGTGCCCGGCTGCGGGGCGCGACGTTCGGCTTCGTCTTCCAGCAGTTCAACCTGTTGCCCCGGCGCAGTGCCACCGAGAACGTTGCGGCGCCGCTGCTCTACGCCTCCGGGCGTCAGGTGTGGGGTCGCCGGGCCGCGGCGCGCGAGATGCTCGACCGGGTCGGATTGGGCGAGCGGCTGGACTACCT
>JBPCOF010000150.1:0-11045 GCA_051000515.1 Geodermatophilaceae bacterium | reverse complement strand
CCCAGCATCTCGGCGACAATCTGGTTCGTACGGTCTCGATGCAGCCCACCGACGGCTTGGTCCGAGGCTCGGAGGTCACCGACACCGGCTCGTCGATCTCGGTGCCGGTGGGCGACCAGGTCAAGGGCCACGTCTTCAACACCCTGGGCCAGTGCCTGGACGACCCGGACCTGAAGTTCGAGGGGGAGCGCTGGTCGATCCACCGCCGCCCGCCTCCCTTCGACCAGCTCGAGGGCAAGACCGAGATGCTGGAGACCGGCATCAAGGTCATCGACCTGCTCACCCCGTACGTCACGGGCGGGAAGATCGGCCTGTTCGGCGGGGCCGGCGTGGGCAAGACTGTGCTGATCCAGGAGATGATCCGCCGGGTCGCCAAGAACTTCGGTGGGACGTCGGTCTTCGCCGGGGTCGGTGAGCGCACCCGTGAGGGCAACGACCTGATCACCGAGATGACCGAGGCCGGCGTCATCCAGGACACCGCGCTGGTCTTCGGTCAGATGGATGAGCCGCCGGGTACTCGGATGCGGGTCGCGCTCTCGGCGTTGACCATGGCCGAGTACTTCCGCGACGAGCAGAACCAGGACGTGCTGCTGTTCATCGACAACATCTTCCGGTTCACCCAGGCGGGTTCGGAGGTGTCCACCCTGCTCGGCCGGATGCCGTCGGCGGTGGGCTACCAGCCGACGTTGGCCGACGAGATGGGTGAACTGCAGGAGCGGATCACCTCGACCAAGGGCCGCTCGATCACCTCGATGCAGGCCGTGTACGTGCCCGCCGACGACTACACCGACCCGGCACCGGCCACGACGTTCGCGCACCTCGATGCCACCACGGAGCTCTCCCGGTCGGTGTTCTCCAAGGGCATCTTCCCGGCGGTGGACCCGCTGACCTCGACCTCGCGGATCCTCGCTGCGCAGTACATCGGGGATGAGCACTACCGGGTCGCTCAGGAAGTCAAGCGGATCCTGCAGCGATACCAGGAGTTGCAGGACATCATCGCGATCCTCGGTATCGACGAGCTCTCCGAGGAGGACAAGGTTCTCGTCGGCCGGGCTCGACGGATCGAGCGCTTCCTGTCCCAGAACATGTACGCCGCAGAGCAGTTCACCGGTCAGCCGGGCTCGTTCCTGTCCGTCGGCGATACGGTCGAGGCCTTTGACAAGGTCGCTAAGGGTGAGTACGACCACCTGCCCGAGCAGGCCTTCTATCTCTGTGGTGGCCTGGACGACGTGGAGGCCAAGGGTGAGGAACTCGCTGGCGGAGCCCGAAAGGGAGGGAAATCCGAGCTGGGCGGAGACAAGCCGACTCGCAGGTCCGCTGAGAAGTCCTCGGCGGATTCCTCCGAGGCGTCGAGCGCCGACTCGAAGGACGAGCCGGCCGAGACTCCAACTGAGCCGGCCGAGTCCCCGACCGAGCCGACCGAGTCCTCGACCGAGGCGCCCGAGACCTCGACCGAGCCGACCGTCGAGTCCAGTGACGAGTCGACGACGAACTCCGCCATCGATTCGAATGAGGCTTCGCCGCAACCTTCGGAGAAGTCCTAGCCTGGGCAACCACCGAGTCGTCGAGGAGAACCGTGCCCCTTAACGTTGAGCTGGTCGCCGTCGAGCGCCAGATCTGGTCTGGCGAGGCTGATCTAGTCATCGCGCGTACCACTGAGGGCGAGTTGGGCATCCTGCCCGGACACATACCACTGCTCGGACAGCTGGCAGAGGGCGGGACTGTCCGGATTCGGCAGGAGTCCGGAGAAGAACTGGTCGTCGTCGCACATGGAGGTTTTCTGTCGGTGACCGACCGGGGAGTCTCAATTCTCGCCGACGTCGCAGAGTTCGCCGACGAGATCGACGTCGCCCGTGCCCGCCAGGCGCTGGAGACTGCCCGCGGAGCCGATGAGGACGACGACGAGGCGCTTGCCGCTGCCAGGCGCGCGGAGTCGCGCCTGCTCGCTGCCGGGGAAACGGTCTAGGCCCCGACCATGCCGTTCGGGGCGGGCCGGTCATGACGACGACCGGCATGGTCATCGCCGCCTCTTTGCTGCTCCTGCTCCTCGTTCTCCTGGTGATCAGCTTCTTCGTCCGTCGATCCCTGCTCCTGCGTGGCATCGGCGCGGTCGAGATGTGGATCAAGCTGTCGCCGCGGCGGTGGTCGCTGGGGGTCGGTTGGTTCGGCGGCGAGGAGTTGTCCTGGTATCGCGTCTTCTCCCTGTCCCCACGACCGGCCCGGGTCCTGGTCCGGGGTCAACTCGAGGTGGTGGAACGACGCCAGCAGAGCGAACGTGATGCGATCGTGTTGCCCCGGGCGACCACCATCTTGGCCTGTCAGACACCGCATCGGCTCGAACTCGTCGCCATGAGTCCGGGTGCAGTCAACGGCCTGCTGTCCTGGCTCGAGGCCCAACCGCCGGGATACCCGATCCACGACGTGAAAGCAGGCTGACGCCTAGGCCCGGGCCGAGTCCGCCTCGGCGGCGTTGGCCCGCGGCTTCCACAGCACGTCACCGTCTGGGTTGGCGATCCGCGCCAGGATGAACAGCAGGTCCGAGAGCCGGTTGAGGTAGCGGGCGCAGGCCTGATTCGTCCGCTCTCCATCGACCTCGATCAGCGCCCAGGTACTGCGTTCGGCCCGTCGGCTGACCGTACGGGCGTGGTGCAACAACGCCGCCCCGGGACTACCCCCGGGCAGGATGAAACTGTCGAGCTTGCCCAACCGATCGTTGAAGTCGTCGCAATGACCCTCCAGCCGGGTGACGTAGTCCTCGGCGACGCGGATCGGAGGATAGGGCGGATTGTCGATCACCGGCGTACACAGATCCGCGCCCACATCGAAGAGGTCGTTCTGTACGGCCAGCAGCACCGCCCGTACCTCAGCGGCCAACTGACCAAGGGCCAGCGCCGTACCGATCACGGAGTTCGTCTCGTCGACATCGGCGTAGGCCGCCAGCCGTACGTCGGTCTTGGCGACGTCGGACATGTCGCCGAGCTTGGTCGAGCCTTTGTCACCGGTCTTGGTATAGATGCGGGTCAAGCGGACACTCATGACCGCACGCTAGCGTGACGCCCTTGCCCGGTCGCACATCGCGGGTCCGCCAATCTGCAAGGAGAGCGTGTGGACATCTTCGCCGTCACCGGTGGTGCTCGACTGGTCGGGGACGCGACGGTCACCGGGGCCAAGAACAGCGCGCTGAAGCTTATGGCCGCGGCGCTGCTGGCCGAGGGCACCACCACGATCCACGCGATACCCGACATCGCCGACGTGACGATCATGGGCGAGGTATTGCGGCGCCTGGGCTGCTCAGTCGAGTTGGGTTCCGGATCGGCTCGGATCGCGGTGCCGCATCACCTGGCCACCGAGACCGACTACGACCTGGTACGCAGGATGCGCGCAGCCATCTGCGTGCTGGGCCCGTTGCTGGCGCGGTGTGGTCGAGCCACTGTGGCGCTGCCTGGGGGTGACAACATCGGCTCCCGGGGGTTGGACCTGCACATCGCCGGGCTCAACCGGCTCGGGGCCGACATCCGCAATGAACACGGCTTTCTCAAAGCCAGCGCCGACTCCCTGGTCGGCGCTACGGTCTGGCTGGATTTCCCGAGCGTGGGGGCCACGGAGAATCTGGTGATGGCTGGGGTGCTGGCCAAGGGCACGACGGTGATCGACAACGCCGCCCGTGAGCCGGAGATCGTCGACTTGGTTTCCATGTTGGTGGCGATGGGCGCCAAGATCGACGGAGCGGGCACCTCCACTCTGGAGATCGTCGGGGTCGACGGGCTCCAACCGGTGGAACACACCACGGTCCCGGATCGCATAGTTGCGGGGACGTTGGCCTACGGCGCGGTGATGACCGGTGGCGACATACACATTCGCAACGGCCGCACCCACCACCTCGACGTACCGCTGACCAAGCTCAGTGATGCCGGGGCCGACGTGACCAGTACGGACGGGGGCTTCCGGATCGCGATGCAGGGCCGACCGAAGGCTGTCGACATCGTGACCTTGCCCTATCCCGGATTCCCAACCGACCTGCAGCCGATGGCCGTGGGGCTGGCTGCGGTCAGCAAGGGATCGTCGATGATCACCGAAAACGTGTTCGAGGCCCGGTTCATGTTCGTCAACGAACTCGCCAGGCTCGGCGCCGAGGTGCAGGTCGATGGCCACCACGTCGTGGTCCGGGGCCGCGAGCGGCTGTCCAGTGCTCCGGTCGAGGCCCATGACATCCGCGCCGGTGCCGGGTTGGTCCTTGCCGGCATGGTCGCTGATGGCCGAACCGAGGTCAGCGGCGGACAGCACATCGTCCGCGGCTATCCCGACCTCGCCGGCCAGCTCCGCACTCTGGGCGCCGACGTCACCCTGACCTCCACCCCTGATCCTGAGGCCCGTTCGCCGTTGTGCGGATAACGGCCGGTCTGGATCGGCGGACCGGGATTGGTCAACTCTCGGGAGTGGAACCGTCTTCGTCGTGCTGGGCGAGGAAGCGCTCGACCTGGGCGCCGATGTCTTCTGCGGACAGCGTGGACAGCTCGGCGATGCCCGTGTCGCCGCCTTCGGTGGTCAACGCGTCGAACTGGCGTTCCAGCGTAGAAACCACTCGGGCGATCTCCTCGTTGCCGGCCAACTGCTCGTCGGCCGCGGCGACCACCCGCGTTCCGGCCTCGATCAGATCGCCCAGCGGCAGGGATAGGCCAGTCGAGGCGGCCGTGGCCTCCAACAGGGCGGCCGACGCGGCCGGGTACTCCGACTCGGCCAGGTAGTAGGGCACGTGCGCGGCGAAGCCGAACCCGTCAAGGCCGGCATCACCCAGCCGGATCTCCAGCAGCGCCCCGAGGCTCGCGGGTACGGCGACCTTGCCCCGCCACAAGTTGGCCCCGTTGACCAGCCCGGGGCGAGTGGCGTGCGAGGTCACGGTCACCGGGCGGGTGTGCGGCATCGCCATCGGGATACCCAACAGGCCGACGCTGCGCTGAACCTCGAAGCGCGTCACGAGATCAATCATCGCCTCGGTGAATCGGTCCCAGAGGAAGTCCGGCTCGGGACCGGCCAAGAGTAGGAAGCTGGTCCCGTCGGAATCGGTCATCCGGTAGAGCACCAGTTCGGGCGCGATGTAGTCCTCGTAGTGATCCTCATTGAACGTCAGGCGGGGCCGACGGCTGCGGTAGTCGATGAGTACGTCGTGATCGAATCGGACCACAACCTCGTGCTCGAGGCTGTCCAGAAGCTGGCTCACTGCGAGACTCACCGCCGAACCGGCATCGATGAAGCCCGGGATGGCCTGCACCAGGGTCGCCGCGGTGAGCATGTCCGCGCCCGGCTCGAGGCGATAGAGGTCGCCCGGCTCGATGGTCACGCCTCAGTGCCCAGTTCGTTGCCCATCGTGGCGATCATGCTCATGGGTAGCAACGCTTTCATGCGTCGCTGATCTGACCGAACCCGAGGGCCAGTTGTCGCGCCCTGGGGACATCGTCGGCAAAGACGAGGACGTCGACGTGGGTGGAATCGCGGGCAGAGATGGTGGACCGGATGCTCGCGTCCGACAGGACCGCGCGCAGCGCCAACGCCGACTCCCGGGTTCCGGTCGTGGCCACCGAGCGGAGCAGCCCCTGCACAGGCGTGGACCGGTTGCCGCTACGAACGGGTGCAAAGGCCCATCGGATGAACAGAATCAGCAGCACCAAGACGACGACGGCAGCGACGGGGCCGACTGCATAGTGCAGGCTGCTCGCATCGACCGGCATGCGACCTGCCTCCTCGTCCGCCCGTGCCCGTTGTGTCTCCTGCCACGTGCTGCTCCAGTCTGCCACTGCGATCGGGGAGCCAGCGCTGCACTGTGGTCACCGCCACTGGCGGTTCAGCATCCACCCCTGATCAGCGCACTTACACTGCGACCATGCCCTACCCGTCCAGCGCCGGTGAGCGGGACCGGCCCTGGGTGATCAGGACCTACGCGGGGCATTCATCGGCCAAGGAGTCCAACGCGCTCTACCGCCGCAACCTCGCCAAGGGCCAGACCGGGCTCTCGGTGGCCTTCGACCTGCCCACCCAGACCGGGTACGACGCGGACAGCGAGTTGGCCGCCGGCGAGGTGGGCAAGGTCGGCGTTCCGATCGCCCACCTGGGTGACATGCGGGCGCTCTTCGATGGCATCCCACTGGCCACGATGAACACCTCGATGACCATCAACGCCACCGCGATGTGGCTGCTCGCGCTCTACGAGGTGGTCGCTGAGGAACAGGCGGAGGCGGCCGGGAGCGATCCGGCCGACGCCGTCAAGGCGCTGACCGGCACGACGCAGAACGACATCATCAAGGAGTACCTCTCCCGCGGGACCTACATCTTCCCGCCGGCACCGTCCCTGCGGCTGATCACCGACATGGTCGCCTACTCGGTCACCAAGATGCCCAAGTGGAACCCGACCAACATCTGCAGCTACCACTTGCAGGAGGCCGGCGCCACGCCGGTACAGGAGATCGCGTACGCCATGAGCACCGCGATCGCCGTACTCGATGCCGTACGGGGTTCCGGCCAGGTGCCACCGGACCGGTTCGGCGACGTGGTCGCCCGCATCTCCTTCTTCGTCAATGCCGGCGTGCGCTTCGTCGAGGAGATGTGCAAGATGCGCGCCTTCACCCAGCTCTGGGACGAGTTGACCCTCGAGCGGTACGGCGTCACCGATCCCAAGCAGCGCCGGTTCCGGTACGGCGTACAGGTCAACTCGCTGGGCCTGACCGAGGCTCAGCCGGAGAACAACGTCCAGCGGATCGTGCTGGAGATGCTCGCGGTCACCCTGTCCCGGGACTCGCGGGCGCGCGCGGTGCAACTGCCGGCGTGGAACGAGGCACTGGGGCTGCCCCGACCCTGGGATCAGCAGTGGGCGTTGCGGATGCAACAGGTGCTGGCCTACGAGACCGATCTGCTCGACTACGAGGACCTGTTCACCGGGTCGATCGTGGTCGAGCAGAAGGTCGCCGATCTCGTCGCCGGTGCCACGGCCGAGATCGCGCGCGTCGAGGAGATGGGCGGCGCGGTGGCCGCGGTCGAGTCCGGCTATATGAAGAGCGAGATGGTCGGCTCGCTGGCCCAGCGTCGCGCCCGGATCGAGAGCGGCGAGGACGTCGTCGTCGGCGTCAACCGGTTCGAGACCACCGAGGACAACCCGCTGCTGGCCGATCTCGAGACGGCGATCATGACCGTCGATCCAACTGTCGAGCGGGCAGCCCAGGATTCTCTGGTCAGCTGGCGGGAGCAACGCGACCCCGGTGAGGTCGCCCGGTCCCTCGAAGCCCTGCGGGATGCTGCCGAGACCCAGGACAATCTGATGGTGGCCACCGTGGCCTGCGCCCGGGCCGGGGTGACGACGGGTGAGTGGGCCGGACTACTGCGTGAGGTCTTCGGTGAATACCGCGCCCCCACCGGGGTGTCCTCAGCCCCCAGTGGTGCGGCGCCCAGCGAGGCGATGACGGCGGTACGGGCGCGAGTCCGTGAGACCGGCGAACAGATCGGGTCCAGATTGCGGATGCTGGTGGGCAAGCCGGGACTGGACGGGCATTCCAACGGTGCCGAGCAGATCGCCGTACGCGCGCGTGATGCCGGTTTCGAGGTGATCTACCAGGGAATCCGGCTGACGCCGGCGCAGATCATCGCCACTGCGGTGGAAGAGGACGTACATGTCGTGGGGCTCTCGGTGCTGTCCGGGTCCCATCTACAGGTTGTGCCCGCCGTGGTTGCGGGTCTGCGAGCCGAGGGGCTCGATGATGTGCCGGTCCTCGTCGGTGGGATCGTGCCTGACGTCGACGTTCAGCGGCTGCGCGAACTAGGCGTGGCAAGGGTATTCACGCCCAAGGATTTCGGGATCAACGACATCATGGACGAGATCGTCACCGTGATCCGCAAGGCACACTCCCTCGACTGAACGACCGCGAGCGGGCTGCCCGGCGGTCATCCGCCTGCGGCCACCTGCACAGCGGCTGCGGCCGCCGCAAGGCATCGTGCCTCGGCGCCCGGGCTCTCGATGGCGGAGGTGAAGGACAGCTCGATCATGTCGGCGCCGACTCGAACGAGAACCACGGTCGCGAACGACACCGCCGCTCCGGGAACCGTCGGTCCGGACACCGTGGGCGTGCGGTGGAACACCGCATACTCGTCGCCGATGCCCGCAAGGACCCCACCGGTCGCGATCGTCGCATCCGAGTTCGGGACCGCCGGGCATTCCTGGGCCTGAAATGCCAGTGTCTGCAGGGCACCTGAGGCCGCGGCCTCGTCGGTGAGCGGCCAGACGAGCTCAGTTAGCTCACCGCCATCGACCCGGAAGACAGTCGACGGATAGCCGGCGCCCGCGTCGCCGGAGGTGCCGGGCTGCCCGACCCCGGTCCCGCAGAGGACCGGGATCGCGGACCGTCCGCTGAGAACGCTGAACTGCCGGGTCACGTTCTCCCCCAACGCGGCGACATCCTCGAGAGTCAACGGTGGAATCGGGGGGCCGCCATACGTCTGATCGAAGGGCGAGCCGGCAAGAGGGGTGAACGATTCCCAGGTTGGAGAGTAGCCGTAGATTCCACTGAGTACCCGCGGATTGCTATGGCCCACAATGTATCCGGCGACCGACCCGGCAAGCAGGCCGACCACAAGTAGCGCTGCGGCCACCGCAGGTCGACGCAGCAGCTGTTCGGCCCGGCGACGCCGTGCCGATTTCGGCGGCGACGTGGACTCGATCAGATCCTCGTCAGGCATCGGCGGCCACCCGTACGGCCGTCGCGGCGACCTGGAGGCATCTCGACTCCGGGTCGACAACAGCAGTCCCGTCGGCGGCGAAGGAGATCTCGATGACGTCGGCGCCGACCCGTACGAGGGCTGCGGTGGTGGTGAAAGCCGCCTGGTCGGCCGAGGTCGGTCGGCGAGTGAACACCGCGTACTCGTCACCGATACCGGAGAGCAAGCCGCCGGTGGCAATCGTGGCCTGAAGCTGGGGGATCTCCGGGCATCCCTGGGCCAGAGTCACCAGTGTGCGCAGGACACCTGAAGCCGTTGCCTCGTCGACCTGAGGCCAGACCAGTTCGGTCAGCTGCCCACCGACCACGCCGAACACGATCGCGGGGTAGCTCAGGCCGAAGAAGGAAGGCGTACCCGGTTGACCCATACCCGTACCGCACAGGACCGGGATCGCCGATTGCGCGCTCGAGACGCGCAACTGCCGGTCGACTTTCTCGCCGATCGCCGACAAGTCTTCACTCGTCAACGTGGCTAACGGCGGTCGCCCGTAGGTCTGCTCGAACGGTACGGAACTCGAGAGGAAGCCCACCGCGGCAAGGGTTCGCGGGTCGTTGTGTCCGACCAGGTATCCACCGATCGAGCCGGCCACCAGGCCCAGCACGAGCAACGCCGCGGCTACGCTCGGCTGGTGGAGGGCCGTTTCGGCTTGGCGCCGCGATGCCGATCGAGGACGCGACGTGGACTCGATCAGGTCCTCGTCCTTCGCCGGGCCAGCGTCCTTGACACCGCTCGGCTCGATCGCGCCTGCCTGCTCGCTCACCCTGCAAGCATCCTCGTTACGGCAACCTCGGCGATCCGCAGCGCACGGGTCAGCCCGTCGGGCACTTCGGGCCCGCCTTCAGGACTCAGCGTGAGTTCGATCAACTGACCACCGACTCGGACGAGGACCACGATGCTGGTACCGATGTTGCCGGGCACCGGATCGGTTCGACGCACCGTGAAGACGGCGTACTCGTCTCCGATGCCGGTCTGGATGCCGTCGGTCTGCGCCGCGGTGCCGGTGTCGACCGGGCAGCTCTGGGCGAGTTGGACCGTGCCCCGCAACGTGGAAGCGGCCAGTACGTCGAGGTCGGGACCGATCCGTTCGTTCACGGTGGCATCGGCGAGCTCGAAGGACACCGAACTGAACACTGTGACGTTGCCGCTGGGTCCCTGCGGCACCTGGCCGGACTCAGGCCGGCTCTCCAGCCCACACAGTCCTTTCAGTCCCGAAGGGTCGGCCAGTCCGTAGCGTTCGGACTGCACTGCTTCCCCGAGCTCTTCAAGATCGAGCAGCGTCAGGAATCCGCGGGCGAAGGCAACGGCGATGACGGCTTCGGCTTCTTCCTCGAGCGCCACCTCCGGGACGATCGGGAGGTACCGGCCCTCCGGCGCTCCCCTCGACTGGAGCGCGAGCGCACCGGTCGGCTCGGTTCCGGAGAGTGTGCCGACGAGAAAGCCGGCCACCAGCCCGAGCACGAGGACCGCAGCTGCGACGCTCACCAAGACCCTTCGGCCCACCGTGGTCGGGACCAGGATGTCCAGCCGACGCCTCAACTCACTCGTCCGCGGGGAGGAGGGCTCGGACTCGATCAGATCCTCGTCCTTCGCCGGACCAGCGTCCTTGGCACCGCTCGGCTCGATCGCCCCTGCTTGCTCGCTCACCCGGCAAGCATCCTCGTTACCGCAACCTCGGCGATCCGCAATGCGCGGGCCAGACCGTCGGGTACCTCGGGGCCGCCCGCAGAAGTAAGGGTGAGTTCGAGCAGCTGACCGCCGACTCGGACGAGAATCGTGATGCTCGTGTCGATCTCGCCCGTGCTCGGATCGACTCGATCCACGCTGAAGACGGCGTACTCGTCACCGATCCCGGTCTGGATCCCGGCGGTGCGCGCAGTGACGTCTCCGGGGACCGAGCAATCCTGGGCGAGTTGGACCGTGCCGCGCAGTGTGGAGGCTGCCAAGACATCCAGGTCTGGACCAATGCGCTGGGTCAGGGCTGCGCCGGCCAGCACATAGGAGGCAGAACCGAAGACCGTGTATTCGACGCCGGGTTGCGGTGGTATCGGCAGGAACTCCGGCCTGCTGGTGATCCCGCACAATCCGTCCAGTCCCGAGGGGTCTGCCATTCCATAGCTGCCCGACAAGGCTGGCTCACCCGCAGACGAGAGATCCTGGAAGGTCAGAAGTCCTCCGCCGAAGGCCACGGCGACGACGGCTTCTCCGCGCGCCACCTCCGGCACGATCGGGATGTACCCGCCTTCCGGCGCTCCGCCTGACTGGAGCGCCAGCCCACCGGTCGGCTCAGG
>JBPCOF010000077.1:0-11689 GCA_051000515.1 Geodermatophilaceae bacterium | reverse complement strand
AGGGCGTCCTGGCCGCCGACCGGTGGCGCGTGGACACGCCGCGACCCTCGACCCCGGAGGCCGTCGGCGAGGTGGTCGGCCGTCTCGTGCAGCACTTCGACTGGACCGGCGCGGTCGGCCTGGCGCTGCCTTCGGTGATCACCCGCGGGGTGGCCCGCACCGCGGCCAACATCGACCCGAGCTGGGTCGGTACCGACGTCCGAGAGGCCGTCGGCCCGCACGTGTCCGGCGCGGTCGAGGTGCTGAACGACGCCGACGCCGCCGGGTTGGCCGAGGTCCGCTACGGCGCCGCCCGCGACGTCGACGGCGTGGTGCTGGTCCTCACGTTCGGGACCGGTATCGGCAGCGGGCTGTTCCTCGACGGGCGACTCGTCCCGAACACCGAGCTGGGTCACATCGAGGTCGGCGGCGAGGATGGCGAGCACCTGGCGGCGGCCTCGGTCAAGGACCGGGAGGAGCTCGGTTGGCCGGAGTGGGCGGCCCGGGTCGAGCAGTACCTGGACCGGCTCGAGCGGTTCCTGTGGCCCGACCTGATCGTCGTGGGCGGCGGCGTGAGCAAACGCTCGCAGAAGTGGCTGCCCCTCATCCGGCACCGGACACCCATCGTGGCCGCGCAGCTACAGAACGCCGCCGGAATCGGCGGAGCCGCCCTGGCCGCAGCCGAGCGGACCGGCTCCTAGCCCGGTCCCCGGACAATGGGGGCGGCGAGCGGGTCCGAACGCCGGAACTACTTGTGGTCGGCGGAATCGCCGTGCAACGTTACAATGGGTTCCAGCCACCCTGGTTCACCCGGAGGAGGCGCTCATTCCAGCCCCGGTTCACCCTTGGACAGCGAGCGTGCGCTCGGCACGCCGTCAACCGGGCCGGGTCGAACCGCCCGCAATCCGTGACGGTCGTGTGAAAGGACCTGTGTGTCTTCGGAGTTCGCCGCCCCATCCAATGCATCCCTCGGCATTGGTGCCCGTGCCATGACGGGGCGAAACTCGCGACCGAACTCATCCTCGGGAGCGCCAGTGCAGGAAAATCCCGCTCGGGCCGGCACCTTCGCCGCGACCACGTCTCGAGCCGTCGTGAGCGTGTCGGCCGAGCAGTCGACCACCGCCACACCGACCAAGACCGCCCGAAGCGCCGCAGCGAAGCGGGCGAAGAAGCCGGCCGAGCCGGCCGCATCGAAGGAGCCTGCCGCAAAGCCGGTGAAGTCGTCGGCGGCGGGAGCGGCGAAGGCTCCGGCCACCGGAAGCGCCCGCTCCGGCGCAACCAAGTCGGCGTCCCGCGGTAAGACTGCCGGGCGCCGCGAGCCGACCCTGGCCGTCGTCACGGCCGACACCGACGCCGCAACGGCGGACCAGCCCACCGATGGGGCTGGCGGCCCGGTGGCCACCGACCTGGAGCACGGCGGGGTGACCGGCACGGCCACGGCAGCCTCGGACAGCGGCGGCCTGGCCATCGACGAACCGGTCGAGCTGTCCACCACCGACGACGACTCCACGGAGGACTCCAGCGAGGAGACCTCGACGGACGGCAAGTCCACGGCGACGGACTTCCAGTGGGACGAGGAGGAGGAGTCCGAGGCGCTGCGGCAGGCCCGCAAGGACGCCGAGATGACCGCATCGGCCGACTCGGTCCGGGCCTACCTCAAGCAGATCGGGAAGGTCGCCCTGCTCAACGCGGAGGAGGAGGTCGACCTCGCCAAGCGGATCGAGGCCGGCCTGTACGCCGCCGAGAGGTTGCGCCAGACCGACGAGGCCAAGTCCGCCGGGAAGAAGGGCGAGCAGGTTTCTCCGCAGCTGCGCCGGGATCTGAACTGGATCGTGCGGGACGGCGAGCGGGCCAAGAACCATCTGCTGGAGGCGAACCTGCGCCTGGTCGTGTCCCTGGCCAAGCGGTACACCGGCCGTGGGATGGCTTTCCTCGACCTCATCCAGGAGGGCAACCTCGGGCTCATCCGCGCGGTGGAGAAGTTCGACTACACCAAGGGCTACAAGTTCTCGACGTACGCCACGTGGTGGATCCGGCAGGCGATCACCCGGGCGATGGCCGACCAGGCCCGCACCATCCGGATCCCGGTGCACATGGTCGAGGTCATCAACAAGCTCGGCCGCATCCAGCGCGAACTGCTCCAGGACCTGGGCCGCGAGCCCACGCCGGAGGAGCTGGCCAAGGAGATGGACATCACCCCGGACAAGGTGCTGGAGATCCAGCAGTACGCCCGGGAGCCGATCAGCCTGGACCAGACGATCGGGGACGAGGGCGATTCGCAACTCGGTGACTTCATCGAGGACTCCGAAGCAGTCGTCGCCGTCGACGCCGTCAGCTTCACTCTGCTGCAGGATCAGCTGACCAGCGTTCTGCAGACTCTGTCCGAGCGCGAAGCCGGCGTCGTACGGCTGCGTTTCGGGCTCACCGACGGTCAGCCCCGAACGCTGGACGAGATCGGCCAGGTCTACGGGGTGACCCGCGAGCGGATCCGTCAGATCGAGTCCAAGACGATGTCCAAGCTGCGTCACCCCAGCCGCTCCCAGGTCCTGCGCGACTACCTGGACTAGGCCGCACGGGTGGCCGTCGATCCGTGTACCTGCGGCATGCACGTGCGCGTGCGCTCGGCGGCGCAACCGCGGACGAAACGGTGACCGTTCAGTAAGGCGGCCGTCATTGGGCGTGTCCGGCAAGCGCAGCACTGACGATCCAGTAGGAACAGTGAGTGGGCATCCGCGGGCCGGACGACCGATCGGTCCACCGACCGCCCGAACCGGGTACCCGATCACTTCCGAGTCGGCCGGGTCTCGCGGTCGGTCCCCGGTCCTCAGCTCCTCGCCCGTCGCCTACGCGGACGCCTGGCCCGGGGCTGCGGTTCACCCCACGACGGGCGGGCCCTCTGGTCATCGGTCTGGTCATCGGTCTGACGGTGGGTCTGCTCGTCGGTCTTGCGGTCGGCCGGACCGACGGCGAAACGGCCGCAGCAGAGTCGGCGGAACGGTCCGCCGCGCTGACCGGGGGAACAGCGCCGGTCGCCGCGACACCGACCGTGCTGAGTTCAGTCAGCGGGATCGACGCGCGCTGGGTCGCCTTGACCTTCGACGACGGCCCGGACTCCCGCTACACACCGGAGATACTCGCCCTACTGGAGCGCCATCACGCAGTCGCGACGTTCTGCATGGTCGGGGATCAGATCCGGGGCAACGAGGCGCTGATCCGCGAGGTTGCGGCTGCTGGTATGGCCCTGTGCGACCACACCCGCACCCATGACCTTCAACTGCCAGGCAGACCCGTCGAGCAGATCATAAGCGAGATCGTCGGGGCCCAGCGTGACCTTGCCGCGGTGGCCGGCGCCCCGGTCTATTACTACCGCGCCCCGGGCGGCAACTGGTCCCCTACCGTGCTGGAGGTGGCTGCGACGCACGACATGCAGCCGCTCGGTTGGTCGGTGGACACCCGGGACTGGACCGAGCCGGGTGTCCAGGCGATCCTAGATGCCGTCGACCGCCAGCTGCAGCCCGGCGGGGTGATCCTCCTGCACGACGGAGGCGGCAACCGCGACCAGACCCTCGCCGCGCTCGAAATACTGCTGCCACAGCTCGTCGAGCAGGGTTATCAGTTCGGCTTTCCGGTGCCGTTCCCGCCGTCTGCCTGAATCTTGTCGAACTGACTCGAGTGGGTACCCCTGCCTACCGGCAGGCGGCAACGGTGACCGTGTCAGAGAAGCTCCGACCGCCTTGGGACCGGACGACCACCCGAGCAGTGTGGTCCACGGTGTTGTCGAGTGATCCGCTCGACCAGTGATATGCGGTGCCGAACGAGACCCGGCTCGGCCGGCTGCCGTCGAGGGTGATGTTGGCGGTGTTGGGGCCGGCGTAGTCGTAGCCGTCGAGGTCCAGGGTGATCACGGTGCCGTGCCTGCCGGAGCAGCTGCCGGCGAGCTCGCCCGACTGCGCGGCGGCGGCGTTCCCGGCAAGGGCCACGGCCACGGCGGTGAAGGCGGTGGTGCTGGCCAGAAGCGCAGACGCTGCGAGGTTCTGAGTACGCATGGTGGATCCTTCAGGTTGATGGCGCTGTCCGCCTGGGCCGGTTGGCCGCGTGCAGGCTTATCGCGACTACGAGCAGTGATCTGCTTCGGTTGCCGGACAGGGATGAGACTACATATCGTAACGGACCGAGGTCAAGCCTCAGGCCGCTCAGGCATCCTCAATAACGGTACGTAGGTAACCGATGCATAAGTTTTAACCGCCTGATCACTCCAGGTAGCACATGGTGGTGCTAGACACCACCATCCCACTGCTTGACTGGCGTTCACGCTCCCGAGCGCAACCGATCGAAACGCGGTCGAAACGTGCTGCGGCCCCAAGCCAGGTACCGTCGACGGCAGGCCTCCTCGCGGCATCCGTGCCGCTGGGGCTCGACACGCCGAGAGTCTTCGGGGTGACGTGCACCGCAGCGGGAACATCCGCAGTCATGCTTGCGTCGTATATAGGGCAGAGCCGAGTTCCAAGCACCACCCGAGAACGAGCCAAACGAGAGGTAGCGCCGTGACGCCAACATTGACCCCCATCGCTACTCGCGACGATCCGCAGACGCACGCGCACCGCTGCGACCGCTGCGGTGCCCGGGCCAAGGTGCGGGTGCTCCTTGCCGGTGGCATGGATCTGACCTTCTGCGGACACCACGCTCGGGAATATGACGCCAAGCTCCGCGGCGTAGCAGTGGAATTCGTGGATCTCGACGCCAGTGAGGTCCCGGCCGCCACAAAGTCCTTGAACTGAACACCCCGCGTGGCCGCCCGCCACGCGTGAGACCCTCGGCGGAGCCGTCGGGGTGACGCATTGCTTTGGACGGCCCTTCGTCACCTGACCCGTACCCTTGACCACGATGACCAAACCGCCCCCGTCCGAAGCTGACCCATCCCCGGCGGCCGTCGCAGCGCGTCGCTGGTGGGCCCGGAAGCGAGTATGGATCCCGGCCGTGGTGATGGCGGGTTGCGCGCTGCTCTATACCGGCGATCTGCTGCTGGCAGGTGACAACATTCCGCGCAACACCAGCGTGGGTGGCGTGCTCATCGGCGGACTCTCCGGGGCCGAGGCTGCCGCCGTACTCGAAGAGGAACTGTCCACGTCGATCAGCGCACCTCGTGGCGTCTCGGCCGGCGAGACCACCGGGATCGTCAACTCAGGAGCGGCCGGCATCACCCTGGATGTCGACGCGACAGTCGAGACCGCGGTCGGGCAACCGCTCAACCCACTGAGTCGACTCCTCTCGCTCTTCCTCGAGCGCGACGTGGCACCAGTCCTGTCAGTGGACGAGGGGTTGCTCGGCCGTGCCATCGACGAGTTCGCCGGATCCAGTGATCGGGCGGTCATCGAGGGAGCGATCACCTTCGACGGGGTCAAGCCGGTCGCAGTCGATCCGGTCCCCGGGGCGGCCCTGGACAAGGCGGCTGCGGCCACCACCTTCCTCGACGCCGTGCGCGACGATCCCGCGAACCGAGCCAACGAGCCGATCGAGCTACCCGTCGACGAGATAGCGGTCACCATCACCGCTGAGGAGGTACAGGAGGCTTTGACCTCCATTGCCGGCCCGGCCCTGGCAGCGCCGATCCAGGTGGCCGCAGCGGCAAGTGGCGCGTCAGTGGAGATTCCGGTGACCGCCATCGCAGCCTCCTTGCGCTTCACGCCCGACTCCGCCGGTCAGCTCGAGGCAACGATCGACCCGGCCGCATTGCAGACGGCGATGGGGGATGCGTTGGACCCGTTCACGACGCCGGCGCAGGATGCGAGGTTTGACATCGTCGGTGGCGCAGTGACCGTCGTGCCGTCGGTGGATGGCACCACTATCGACATCCCCACGCTCGCGCAGACGATGTTGCAGGCGCTGTCCCAACCTGCCCCCCGTCAGGTCGAGGCGCCGTTGACGGCTGCGCCCGCAACCCTGACGACCGAAGCGGCCAAGGCATTGGGCGTCACCGAGGTGGTCAGCTCGTTCACCACCAGTTACACCTCCAGTGCCAGTGGAGAGAACATCCGGGTCGTGGCCGCCGAGGTGGACGGCGCGCTGGTCCTGCCCGGAGACACCTTCAGCCTCAATGGCTACACCGGACCTCGTACCGAGGCGGAAGGGTACATACCGGCCGGCGTCATCATCAGCGGGGAATTCCAGGAGGCAGTCGGGGGCGGCGTCAGCCAGTTTGCGACCACGACGTTCAACGCGGTCTTCTTCGCCGGTCTCGAGGACGTTTATCACAAGCCGCACTCCTACTACATCAGCCGTTATCCGGCTGGGCGCGAAGCGACGGTCTTCTACGACTCCATCGACCTGGTCTTTCGCAACGATCAGCCCACCGGTATCTACATCCAGACGATCTGGCAGCCCGGGTCGCTGACCGTGGCGTTCTGGGGCACCAAGCAGGTCGACGTCGAGTCGGTGAGCAGCGAGCGGCGCAACTTCCGGGGCCCCCAACGACAGGAGAAGCCTGACGACGGCGATTGCAGCCCGTCCAGTGGCTCGACCGGATTCGACATCACCGTCACCCGGATCTTCCAGCAACTGGGCACCGGGGCCACGGTGCGGACCGAGAACTTCGTGACCCGGTACAACGCCGAGCCAAACGTCGTCTGCGTCCCAGTGCCACCACCGGCCGCGCCTCCCGGCTTGATCTCCCCCGATCCCGCCCAGACCGACCGTAGGAACACCCGCGCCGGGCGGAGCCAACCGGCCGACCGGCTACTGGCCCAAGGCCGAAGGTGACGTCGACCGGACCGCCCGGTTGGGCGACGCAGCTGCAGGAACCTGCTCATTCGGGGTACGGTCGCCAAGCTCGCCATCTGTAACTGTCCGCCCCCTCATCCAGGAGGAATCCCGCATGGCCCAGGTCGACCGACGTACCGTCCTCAAGGCCGGAGCTGTTGCCGCCCTCACGGGTCCGTTCGCCGGCTTCTTCGCGAGGCAAGCCAACGCTGCGCCGTCCAGCGCGGCCGGACCGGCTCTGGTCGGCGTTCAGGACCTGCGTGACGGTGCCATCCGCCTCGCTCTGCCACGGGGGTTCGCCTATCGCTCGTTCCAGCCCACTGGCGAACGGCTGCGCTTTGGCGCCACGGTCCCCCCGCGACACGACGGCATGGCGGCCTTCCCCGGGCCCAATGGTGCGTCCCGCCTGGTGCGTAACCACGAGATCCTGGGCTCGGGAACGCCGTTCGCCACGACACCGACGCCTTACGACTCCGGGGCACTGGGCGGGACGGTCAACACAGTCGTCACAGGGGAGGGCGTCGTACTCGATTCGTGGCCCAGCCTCACCGGTACTCAGGGCAACTGCGCGGGCGGCCCGATGCCATGGGGCAGCTGGGTGACCTGCGAGGAAACCATCAACGGCCCGGACGTCTTCGACGACTTCAACCGAGGTAGCGCTCCGCCGGAGACCTATGTGGTCAACGCCGAGCTGAAGAAGCCACACGGCTATGTGTTCGAGGTGCCGGCCGACGGCGTGTCGACGGCCGAGCCAGTACGGGCGACGGGTCGCTTCTCTCACGAGGCAATCGCCTACTCGCCGGGTGAGGACGTCTTCTATCTGACCGAGGACGACTTCGGATTCCCGAGTGGTTTCTACCGGTACGTACCGCCGCGGCGGCCCGGGCCCACCCGCCGGCTACGCGACGGTGGTCGGCTGTTCATGTTGGCCGTCCAGGGAGTTCCAGAGGCGCGGCTCGAGGCGGCTAGCAGAGTCGGTGTGCGGGTCCCAGTTCGGTGGGTCGAGATCGAAAACCCCGACCCCACCTTCCCCATGAACGCGAGGGGCACCAAGCCGACGGTGACCAACGATGAGGCGATACACGCGGTGGCCGAGCAGGGCTGGGTTCAGGGTGCCGCCTACTTCTCCCGGCTCGAAGGCGCCACGTACGACCGGGACATCGTGTATTTCACCTCCACCCAAGGAGGAGGACCACGAGCACCTTGGGAACGCGGGGATCCCGCCGTGCCAACCGGATTCGGCAGCGGGTTCGGCCAGATCTGGGCCTATCACACCGTGAGCCAGGAACTCGAACTCGTCTACGTCTCCCCTGGGCCCGACGTCCTTGACTTCCCGGACAACATCACGACCACTCGGGGCGGTGCCCTGGTGATCTGCGAGGACGGCACGAACGGTAACTACGTGCGAGGGCTCACCCCAAACGGCGTGCTGTTCGACATCGCCCAGAACCTGATCCCGAAGGGCACCGATATCGGCGGTGACGAGTTCGCCGGGTCGACCTTCAGTTCTGACGGTCGCACGCTCTTCGTCAACATCCAGGCCAGCAGCGGCCTTAGCATCGCCATCTTCGGTGACTGGGCCGGGATGGGTCTCTGACTCGAACCCACCCGTGACCTAGAGCAAGAAGTCCTCATCGGCGACACGCCTGAGGCATCCGAGGCGGTAGGCAGCCGCCTCGGACGCGTGTCGGTGCAGACTGGGCGGTGTGAGCAGTCAGACCGCGACGTCGCCGGTAGGGGGACCGGTGCCGACTTCGTCGCCGACCACGGCGGCGCCGAACAGCGGTTCCGGCAAACTGCCTGCCCGTGACGTGGCCGGTGCGCACAACCGCCGCTGGTTCGCGCCGCTCTCAGTGCTCGGCCGGGCTCTGTCCAAGGCGTGGAACGACCGCATCCTAGGGCTGTCGGCCGAGGCCGCGTTCTGGCAGTTGTTGTCCTTGCCGCCCCTGCTGCTCGCGCTCCTGGGGTCGCTGGGCTATCTCACCACTGTCTTCGGCGCGGACACGGTCACCATCACCGAGGACCGGCTCACCGACTGGCTGTCCACCATCGTCACGACCGACGTGATCGACTCGATCGTGCTGCCCACGGTCAACGAAGTTCTCAGCCGGGGCCGATTTGACTTGATCAGCCTTGGATTTGGCATCTCCCTCTGGGTCGGATCCTCGGCTATGGCGACATTCGTGAACACCGTCGTGATCGCCTACGACCAGCGCGATGTCCGTGGGCCCGTCCGGAGCCGTCTGCTGGCCCTGTGGCTGTTCATCGCTTTTGGGCTCACCGCGGTCCTCACTTTGCCACTGCTGCTGCTCGGGCCGGGGCTGCTGTTGTCCTGGTTCCCGCAGGAGTACCAGGGCACGGTGGATTTCCTGATCACCCTGGTCTATCCCGTGGTGGTCTGCCTGCTGATCGTGGTGATGCTGGCCAGCCTCTACCACGTCGTACTCCCCCGTCGTTTGCCGTGGCGACGCCACGTTCCGGGAGCTGTGTTCGCGATGGTGGTCTTCGTGTTCGGGGCCTGGGGGCTGCGGATCTATGTGTCGTACTTCTTCGCCACGACCGTCCCGTACGCCGCCCTGGCGGCTCCGATCGCGGCCCTGCTGTTCTTCTTCTTGCTGGGTCTGTCGGTACTGCTCGGCGCCGAACTCAACGCTGCTATCCAGGCCCGCTGGCCCGCTCCCCCGCGCAAGATCGACCGGCGGCGCTCAGCTCGGCGGGCGATGGAGGCCGAGCGCTCCGGCATCACGATGCTGTCCCTCTGATCGGCCGAGGAATCAACCCTTGCGAAGTTGGGCGTAGATCTCCTTGCAGGGTTCACAGACCGGGCTGCCCGGCTTGGGCGTCTTGGTCACCGGGAAGATCTCACCGCACAGCGCCTGGACCATGTTTCCCAGCACCGCGCTCTCGGCAATCTTGTTCTTCTTGACGTAGTGGAAGACCTCGTCCGGGGAGTCGGTTTCCTGATCGCGGACTTCGGGCCGCTCGATCGTCTCGGTGCTGGTCGTCACCGCCACCATGATGCCAGCTTAGGCTGCCACGAGCTGAGAGGAGTCAGAGTGTTCCCGATCCATCGCCACCCGGAGGTGGCAGAGGCGCTGGAGAAGGGACGGCCGGTCGTCGCCCTGGAGAGCACCCTGTTGGCTCACGGCCTGTCCCGGCCCGGGAATCTCGAGACCGGCCGTGAACTCGAGGATGTCGTCCGCCGGCACGGCGCGGTACCGGCGACGATCGCGCTGCTCGATGGGGTGGCCCACATCGGACTGTCCGGTGCGGAGTTGCAGCGCATCTGCAACGACCCTGACCTGACCAAGCTGAGCCTTCGTGATCTGCCGATCGCTGCCGGACTCGGTCATAGCGGTGCGACGACGGTGGCCGGGACAGCCGCGCTGGCCAATGCCGCCGGAATCTTGATTTTTGCCACCGGCGGCCTCGGGGGTGTCCATCGCGGAGCCCGGGACAGCTTCGACGAATCAGCAGACCTGGATGTGCTGGCCCGTACCAGGATCGTGGTCGTCTGTGCGGGGGTGAAGTCGATCCTCGACGTACCGGCGACCCTCGAACGGCTGGAGACCCTCTCGGTGGGAGTGATCGGGTATCGGACCTTGGCTTTTCCTGGCTTCTACGTCACCGAGTCCGGGTCGACGATTGACTGGCGCTGCGAGACTCCGGAGGAGATCGCGCGGGTCTTCGCGGCCGCGGACGGCTTCAGCCCAAGCGCGTTGGTGGTGGCGAACCCATTGCCGGTGGATCGACAGATGGACCCTGGCCTGCACGACACGGTGTTGAGCTATGCGATCGCGGCGGCCGTCGAAGCCGGAGTGACCGGCAAGGACGTCACCCCCTATGTCCTGGATCGCCTGCACGTAGCCAGCAACGGACGGACCCAGGAGGTGAATGTGGACCTGGTACGTCGCAACGCCGCCCTGGCTGCAGAGATCGCCGTGGCCTACACGACCCTGGATGCCTGACCAGTCGCGAGCGCCGGTACGTGATGTGCTGGTTGTCGGGGACATCAACCGCGATGTACTGGTCCGGCCCGACCGGCCGATCGAGCGCGGCACCGATGTTCCCGCCCAGATCCGACAGCGGCCCGGCGGCGCCGGGGCGAACGTGGCGGTCGAGCTGGGGCGTCTGGGCACGGCCACCACGCTCGCCGGCTGCGTGGGGGCGATCGACTCGACACCGATCAGTGACCTCATCCGCGCGACCGGCGTCCAACTGGCCCTGCGTGCGTGCGGGGGTCTCCCGACCGGCACCATCGTCGTGATCATCGATGCCGACGGCGAGCGCAGCATGGCTAGTGACCGGGGCGCCAACCTCGCCCTGACCGAGGCTGATCTTCCCGAGGCTCTGATCGCCGAGCACCGCCACCTGCATGTCTCGGGATACACCCTGCTCGACCCTGGTACGCGCGCCGCCGCGGTCAGCGCGATCGGCCGGGCGCAGGCTCTGGGCAGGACCGTGTCGGTCGATCCGGCGTCGGTGGCGCCGCTTCGCGGGTACGGCGTCGAGCACTTCCTGTCCGACATCGAGGGAATCGACGTGCTGCTGCCCAACGCCGATGAGGCGCACGAGCTCAGCGGCTTTCTGGACGTCGAGCAAGCGGCTCTTTGCTTGGCTGAACAGTTTCCGCTCGTCGCGGTGACCTGCGGCGCTGCCGGAGCGCTGTGGGCTGACCGCAGCGGTGTGCTCCGCCGACCGTCGCTGGCCCGGCGTGACCACGTCATGGACACAACCGGAGCCGGGGACGCCTTCACCGCCGGGCTGCTGGCCGCCTGGCTGGACGGTCAATCCCCGACCGACTGTCTGGACGCTGGCCAGCGGTCGGCCGCTGCGGTGGTCGCCCGCTGGGGCGCACGAGAGGGGCGACCCAGCTCCCGGCGCTCATGGTGTGGATCAACCAACTCCGGACAGCACCGAAACAAAACAGACCGCGACGGCCAAGGAGCCGGCC
>JBPCOF010000055.1:0-10270 GCA_051000515.1 Geodermatophilaceae bacterium | reverse complement strand
AAGACCCGGCCACCCTCGGCACCAAACCCGTTTCGGCTGGTCACCTCGAAGCTGAGCAACGTGCCCACGCCCAGGGCGCTGCCAGCCTCCGTGGCAGAGAAGGAGGCGACCCAGTTGTGATATGGCGATGACAGATCCCCGTCATCGCGAATCACCGGAAAGGTTCCGCCGGCTGTATAGCCACCGGTCGAGGAACTGAATTCGGTGCGGGCGATCGCCCCTGTCGCTGAGCTTCGCAGGACCTCGTTGTAGGTCGCCGTGACTGCCGCGGTCGTGCGGGGGTCCTCGAGGCTCACACCGTTGCGGCCGGCGCCGCTGTAGACCTGGCACGACGTGGTGTCACAGGTCTTGGCGTAGCTCGAGCGGTTCTCGGCATAGGCATAGGAGCGGGCGGCGACAGCCTGCGCGCGCACCGCGCTGGCTCCCAGCCCGCCGGCAGCGTCGGCCCAGCTCGCCGGGACCTCGCTGGGCACCACCCCGCGCAGGTACTCGTCCATGAAGACGGTGTTCACCGTACGAGCGGCTCCGCCGTCGTTGACCAGCGCCATCTCGCCGCGGTACTGCCTGGACTCCGTCGGCAGGCAGAGACCGAGCATGGCGTTCAAATCGTTGCCCGAGTTCGGGACCGTGGAGAGCACCCGCGAACTCGAGATCACCGTGGACCAGACGTCGGCTCCGCTACAGGAGTACCGCGTGTTGAGCAGGAACTTCCCGTCCGAGCGGATCGACAGTCGGGCAGCGGAGCCGGCTGCGACGAGGATCCCACCGACGGTGAACGGACGTCCCGACGTGACGATCAGATCCCTGCCGTCCTGGCCGTACAGGCGTACCGAGATCGTCGAATTCGGTTCCGCGCCGAGCCCTGTGCCGCCGTAGAAGTGCGAAAGGATGGTGGTGTGCGGCCATGCGTTTGTGGTCGCGTAGCCGTAGGCCCCCCACTGGCCCATGCCGCGGCCGTGCCCGTACCCGTGTCCGTTCAGCGTCAGCGGGATCGCTGCCTCGGCCGGTTCGGGTGATGCGTCGATGACCAAGCCGCCGAACACCGTGAGAGCGATCAGCAGGAGCAGGCGGCGTACCCACAGATCAGTAGCCACGTGCTACCCCCACCGTGGCGATGCCGTTGCCGTCCCAGTCGCCAACCAGCGCAGTGTCGGTGTCGACGCCGTAGTACAGCGCGATGTCGGCCCGACCGCCCTGGGGGCTGTTGGCCAGGTAGAAGATCGCCCCGCGCCAGACGCCCACGGTGTCCCGGCCGTCACCGTCCCAGTCGCCGGCCAAGGGCACATCGCCCATGTCACCGAAGGCGAACCGTTGGTCGGTGGTCGGTCGGGTGTTGCTGTTGGTCAGGTGAAAGGTCAGATCCTGATAGACGCCGGGGGTGTCGAACCCGTCGCCGTTCCAGTCGCCCATCAGCGGCGTGGCCGAGACCGATCCGAAGTACACGATTCCCTGAGCCGGACCCGCACTGTTGGCATTGCGCAGATAGAAGACCCCCGTACGGAAGACTCCGACACTGTCCTTGCCGTCGCCGTCGAAGTCCCCGCAGACCGGTATGTCCCCGTAGGTGTTGCCGAAGGCGAAGTTCGCGAAATAGCCTGTGGTGGCGATGTTGTCGTTGAACAGGAAGAACTGGCCGTGGCGATAGATCCCGATGTCGTCGAATCCATCTCCGTTCCAGTCGCAGGCCAGCACCACGTCGGTCCACTGCCCGCGCGGGAGGCTCCAGTCGGCGGGTCCCTCGGTGAAGCTGCTTCGCAGATGTGCGGTGGATTCCACGCCGGATCCGATCCCGATCGTGTACGCCACCCGCTCCCTGATCTCGGGCAGCCGGTTGTATGAGTACTGCCCGGGACAGGTCGTGCTGCCGACGTCGCGATGGCCGAAGATCGTGGGAAGGGTCACCGCCACGCCGGCCGGGTACTTCGACGTACCGCCCCCGCTCGAGGTCAGCGTGGTGGTGCCCCGGGGATTGACGCCGTAGAGGCCCAGCTTCCACGAGATCACGTTGACGACGGTGCTGATCATCTCCGGCGGAGTGTCGACCACGTCGTAGTTGCCGATCATCGAAACGCCGAAGGTGGACGTGTTGAAGCCGCCGGCGTGGGCTCCGATGACCGTGCTGGCAAGGCCGCCTTGGCGTCCCTCCCAGGCGCGGCCGAACTTGTCGACGATCACGTTGTAACCGATGTCGCCCCAACCGCGGCTGACCGCGTGATACTGGTAGATCGAGCGCAGCATCGCCGGCACCTGGTCAGCGGTGTAGGTGTTGCTATCCGCGGTGTGGTGGATGGTCGCTGCCTTGATCGTCGGGGCGTACTCCGGATCCCAGGTCATGACGCTCTCGTCGGCGCCCCACTGAGCCCGGGAGAAGATCGCCGGCATCCTCGTGGCCGCATTGGCGGTGTCCTGGACCGCCGCGCTGCCGAGATCTGAGTCGGCAGGGGACTGGTTGGGATCGATCAGCACCGCAGCGACATCTTGCGGTGCAGCGCCGGAAAGGGTGAGGATCTCGACCTCGACGCCCACCCGGTTACCGGTCCACACCGGTTCGGTGCCTCCGCGCAGCTCTCCCGCGGCAAGGGCCTCGGGATTCGCGTCGGTACCCAGATTGTCGAGCTCGGCGGTGAACCAATCACCCCACCCGCCAGCCGTGTCCCGCACCCGGATGTTGACCTGGGTGGCGACGACTGCGGGGTCGAGCAGCCAGGTCACCCCGACTGCCGAGAACGGAGCAGTCTCCGGCTGGGAGACCGCAAGCGTCGGCGCAGTCTCCGCCCCGGGGATCGGCTCGGTCGTTCCGGCCTGGACCTCGGCCGCTCCCTCTGGGGCGCTGACGGTGCCCATCGGGACCTCGGCTACATCCGAGGAAACCGGCTCGGGAGCCGGCCCCTCGTCTGCCCAAACGGGCAGTACGAGGACGGCAGGGGTGATCAGCGCCGAGTAGATCAGCAACAGTGCCAGGCGGCGACGCACGATAGTCCCCGATCCGGGTAGGTCAAGCCGACACACCGCCAGCCGCGATCAGTTTGGGTGTTCAACTGGTGTGACGCAAGTGCCTGATGCGACGATTGAGACTCAAGGGGCCACCGTGACCACCGTCGCGCGCGCAGCGATCACCCGGGCTTGTCCTATCGTGGTCCAGCCACCGAGCCAGAAGTTCGAGAAGATCCGAGCAGGAGAGGAACCAGGCATGGGCCTAGGAGCCACAGTCCGAAGCCGGTTTGGCAAGTAGGAGGCCCCCGCATCCGATCTGTACCGCTTGTTGTTCGTCGACGTGAACGCCCTCGCCGAGGTTGTCCGGAGTCTGGCTCCCGACGCCCGCCGCATTGCCGAGATCGGCTGTGGCGACGGAGCGGTGGCCGAGGCGCTGTTGGCCGTCCTGCCCGGGGCCGCCTACGTCGGCGTCGACGTCGCGCCCGAGCCCGGTCGGCTCTTCCGCGGCGATCTGGACAGAGCCCGGTTTGCCTCTCAACTCAGTTCTGACCTTCTGGCCGAGACCGGTCCCGGACAGTTCGACCTGGTCGTGGTCGTTGACCTGGTCCACCGTGTCGCAGACGCCGACCGGGTTGCCCTGCTGTGGGATGCCGCCGATCTGGTCGCGCCCGGAGGCCTGTTACTGGTCATGGAATGGGAACGCGGTGCGGGCTTGGGCCACCTGCTCGCCACACCAGTGACCGTTAAGTCAGCGGGGACGCAACAGTGCGATTCATGGATGGCGCCGAGATCCGCGGCCTGATCGCCACGGCAGCACCGAATTTCAGCACTGTGGTCCAGACCCGGATTCCGCTGCGGCGTAACAATCTCCTCGTCGCGTTGCGCAAGCCGCAGGAAGCAGTCTGAAGACCGCACGGTTTCAGGCGCGCGGTCCGGGGCTTACCCGGGTTTATCCGGTCCGCTCCCTAGACTGAGGTTGACCCCCGCCCCTGCGTAAGGACGTATTGCGTGCTCGACCTGTCCGACCTCGTCCTGTTCCTGGTCGAGATCGCGATCCTGCTGGTACCCGGTTACCTCATCGGCCGAGTGGCCGGCCTGCCCGCGTGGCCTGCCGCCGCAGCAGCACCGCTCCTGGCCTTCGGCGTCACGACACTGGGCGGACCGGCCTCCGCCTCGCTCGGGTTGCGCTGGAACGCTCTGGCCTTCCTGGTCGCCTGCGCGCTTCTCGCGGCTGTGCTGATCGGAGCCCGACGACTGCTGCCAGATCGGCTCGGCACCGGATCGAACCCGCCGGATGCAACCGTCACTGTCCTCACGCGGGCTCGGGTGGCTGACCTCGCCATCATCGGTGGGATCGTGGCCGGCGCGGTGCTGACCGTCGTCACAGCACTGCGCGGCATGGGATCCCTCGGCGCCGTTCACCAGGACTGGGACGCGGTCTTCCACGCCAACGCGATCCAGTTCATTCTGGAGACCGGCAACGCCGACCCGTCCGCCCTGGCCGCAGTCAACGACTACGAGTCGAGCGCGTTCTACTACCCCAACAGCTTCCATGCGCTCACCGCTGCGGTCGGGAACCTCACAGGTGCCGGCGTACCCGAGTTGCTCAACAGCCAGATCGCCCTCGTCGGCGCTGTCGCAGGTCTCGGATTGGCCGCGCTGCTCAGGTCCTTCGGCTCGCGGGTCATCACCGCGGCCATCGCACCGGTCCTGCTCGCGGCCTTCGCCAGCTTCCCGTACGACACCCTCTGGCGGGGCCCGGTTCTCCCGTTCGCGATCGGGGTGGCCCTGATCCCGGCCTACCTCCTGCTCGTCGAGGCCGCGCTCAGTCGAAAGTCGGTCGGGACCATCGTGTTGGCAGGTGTCGGCACCTGCGGACTGATCGGCCTGCAGCCCAGCACCGCGGTGACCGGGATCGTCTTCGCGGTGGCGCTGGTCGCCCATCGCGTGATGCTCTCCCGTCGCCGGATCAGGGGCGATGCCCTCGTGGGGGTGTTGATCGGGGTGGGGGCGCTGCTGTTCGGCATCCAGTCGATCATCAAGGCCTCCGGCGCCACCGTCATCGACATCCAGGACTGGCCCGCGGTCGAGAGTCCGGGACAGGCGGTGGGTGAGGTGCTGCTGCTCAACCACGGAGCCAGCTATCCGCAGTTCTGGCTGGTAGCCCTGGCGGCAGTCGGGATGCTCGCCGCCAAGCGCATCCGCCAGATGTGGTGGTGGCTCGCAGGGACCGCGGTCTTCGTCTTCCTGTTCGTGCTCGCCGCTTCCTACGAGGGGAACCTGGCAGCCCAGCTCACCGGTCTGTGGTGGAACGACCGGTGGCGCCTGGCCGGCATCGTCGTTCTCGGCATCGCCGTCCTGGCCGCACACGGGTTCACCGTGGCCACCGACGGGCTCCATGCTCTTGCCGGCCGGATCGGACTCGTCCGGCGACTCGGGTCGCGCCCGGTCATCGCAGCGTCTGTGCTGGCAGTAGTGGCGGCCTTCGGCGTGTTGTCCTCCGGCTTCTACTCCGGGCTGAATGCCCAACGGATGAGTAATGCCTACGGCGGCGGACCAATGGTGACCGTCGAGGAGCAGGCAGCGATGGACGAGTTGGCCCCCCTGGTCAGTCCGGGCGAGCGGGTCATGAACGATCCGAATGACGGCTCAGCCTGGATGTATGCCCTCGAGGACGTCACCCCGATGTTCGGGCACATCGTGAACCCGTTCGCTCTGGGTTTGAAGGGTGACGACCAGCAGGACCTGCTCACCACGTTCAACTGCCTGGACAGCGATCAGCACATCCGGGACCTGGTGGAGCGCTACGACATCGCCTATGTGTATGTGGGCGCTGGCTTCATCCGCGCCGAGTTCGACCGGTTCGCCGGTATGGAGGACCTGGACGAGGTTGATTCGCTGCGCGAGGTGTGGAGCGACGAGGACAACGACCTCGCGATCTATCGCGTCGACCTAGTCCCGCAGACCGATCAACAGTCCCGGGCCTGCGCCAGATCGACGGCCGCCCGCGGAGATGCCGGATAGCGGTCCTGCGGACCGCTTGGTCCCTGGCCCGAAGTTAGGGCTTGACGGCCACCAGGACGAACTCGTTGTACGCGAACACCTTCCCGGCCACACGGGGCAGCGGGAACGAGTACTGCTTGTCCACCCGAAGTCCGAGCAGTTCGGCGAGGCGCCGAAGCTCCCCGAAGCCGCAGAAGCGCACATGCGTGGCGTCGGTGGTGTACCCCTTCTCCTGCGGGCAGATGAACACCACCTTGCCACCGGTGCGGAGGTAGTCGAGGTACTCCCGCCCGATCGCCACGCCCTGCTCCTCACCGACGTGCTCGATCACGTGTGCCAGCAACAGCGAGTCGAAGGCACCGGCGCGGGCATGCTCTGAGGCGTGGAAGTCGGCGACCGTGTAGGCGCTCAGGCCGCGCTCGCGGGCGATGGCAATCGAGTCGGCGTTGTGGTCCACGCCGACTCCGTTGCCGGCCAGGTGCTCCAGATTGCGGCCGATCCCGCAGCCGATCTCCAGGACACGGCCGAGATTGAGCCGGCGAACATTCCACCGGTAGGGAGCCTGTACGTCGAGGACCTGCTTCCAGCGGGCTGTCTCCAGCCGTTGCAGGCGGGCGGCGTAGTCAGCACCCGCGGTGTCCTCACCAGCGATCCCGGGGGTTGACGAGGCAGCGGCTCTGGGACAGCGACCAGGGAGACGATTCACCCGTCGAGCCTAACGATCGACACCGCTGGGTAGGCTCGCGGCCGTGGTGCTGCTCACTGTGGTGCTCCTGGCATACGGTGCGGAGCCTTACCTCGGCGATGCCGTGCGAGCGGTGCTCGACTCCCGGGACGGTCGGGGTCAGGAGCTCGATCTCGAGGTACTGCTGGTGGACAACGGAGCCAGTTCGCATGCCCTTTCAGCGGTTGTCGACCTTCCCAGGGTTCGCGTGTTGACGCCGGAGCAGAACACCGGATTCGCCGGTGGCTGCAACCTGGGGGCTGCTCAGGCGCGCGGGAAGTATCTGGCCCTGGTCAACTCAGATGCCGTGGTGACGCGGGACGCTCTGGCCCGGCTCGTCGACGTCGCCGCCGAGCCAGATGTGGGGCTCGCGACCAGCAGTCTGCGGGTGGCCGAGGAGCCGGACACCATCAATTCTGCCGGCAACCCGCTGCACCTGACCGGCCTGGTCTGGGCCGGGTCGCACGGCCAACCCGCATCCACACACCGCAAACGCCGCCACGTGGCCTGTGGCAGCGGCGCTGCCCTGGTGCTCCGCCGCGGCTTGTGGGAGGAACTGGACGGGTTCGCGCCGGAGTACTTCGCCTACCACGAGGACACCGAGTTGAGCCTGCGCTGCTGGCAACGCGGCTTGTCGGTGGTCTACGTCCCGGACGCGGTCGTGCTGCACCACTACGAGTTCTCCCGGAGTCCGTTGAAGCTCTACCTGGTCGAGCGCAACCGGCTCGTGCTGGTGGCCACCGCCTACAGCGGACGGCTGCTGCTGCTCCTGTCGCCGCTGCTGTTCGTGTTCGAGGTCGCGGTGGCCTGCGCTTCGATCGCGGGAGGCTGGTGGTCGCAGAAGTGGGCGGGCTACCGGTGGATCGCGCGCAACCTCGGCTGGATCCGCCGGCGACGTGCCCAGCTTCAGGGCGAGCGCACGGTCACCGACCGAGAACTCGCCAGGCTCTTGAGTGCCCGGCTGGATCCGACGAACATCGACGTGCCCAGGGTCATGTCGGTGCTCAATCCGGTGGTTGCCGCCTACTGGGCTGTGGTGCGCCGCCTGCTCTGAGCTCGGATGGATCGAGCGCCGACCAGGATCCGGACAACCCCGTGCGTCGAGAAGAGCTCGATGAGCACGACCGCGGCACCGATGACGATCGCGTTGGAGGTGATGAGGCTGGTCGTGGACTGCCCCAACACCAACAGCACGCTGAAGTGGATGACCGCGAGGACGACGAAAGCCAGGCCGAATCGACGGTCGTGGCGGGCTATCGCCAGAGTCAGGTGCACGTTCAGGATCCCGGCGCCGGTCATGATCAGGGTGATCGGGAAAATCAGGTCGCCAGCCTGCTCGTACGCGGATCCGAACACGGCCACGATCAGCCGGTCGGAGGCCAACAGAAAGACCAGCGCCGTCGTCAGTCCGGCTCCGACCACGGCCAGCAGCGTCATGAGGACGGCCTGTGCGTAGTCCAGCCCTTGGGCAATGCGTTCACTGACCTTCGGCAGCAGAACAAAGCCCAACGACACGGTGGCGTACAACGCGATCTTGCCCAGCAACGCCGCTGACGCGTACGTGCCAGCCAACTCCGGCGCCAGCCTGATCTTGGCGGTGATGATGTCCACGTTGGTCATCGCAGCGAAGGCCAGCAAGCACGCGACCGGCAGTCCGAGTAGGCGCCTGGCATCGCCGGGATGTCGGGCTCGCCACAGGCCCTGCACCGGCCGCAGCAGGCCGCGCAGTGACCACAGCACGGTCACCGAACCGACGAGGGTGGCCACGATGAGCGCGAGCAGTGCACCGTGGAGTCCGAACACCAGCACCAGCGGGGCCAGGAAGATCACCCGAAGGATGCCCAGGGGACCGGCCAGTACCCAACCCACGGTGCGAAAGCGACTCAGGCCCTGGATCGGCCCGAGTAGTGCCTGAACGCCGGTGCTCAACGCGAGCCAGGCGGCGGCGACCAACCACACCGACGGCTGCGTCAGTCCGAACAGCGACGCGCTGATCGGCGTCACTGCCGCGAGAACGGCAAACACGACGACCTGGGCCAACAGGACCCGTGTGAACAGCCATCGGGTCATCTGGGTCACATCGGCGGCCCGCTCTTGGGCGCGGGCCGAGGCCACGTCTCTGGCCATCGCGGCCTGCACGCCGCTGACCGGGGTCAAGACGATCAGCGCGAGTGAGGTGAGCGACGCCAAGGCAGCGAAACTGCCGGGGTCGAGGTTGCGGGCGGCCACGACGTAGAACAGGAAGTTGCCGACGTGACCGACCAGCGAGGCGATCAGCACGATCAGTCCCTCCCGCAGGGCCGCCTGACTGGATGGTGCTTCGACCGGCGCCGCGAGGGTGAGGGCTGCTTCGCCTTCGTCCGGGGACCGGTCCTCGGTGTGCCCGCTCACCGTTGGGAGTTGTCCCGCTTGGCCGGCCGGCTCTTGCGCACGACGTCCTTGGACAGCCCGTAACGCGACTCCAACCGCTCCACGCTGCTGCGCAGCAGGGCGAGTTCCTCGGCCAGCGATCGCGTCTCGTCCTCCAGCCGGGACAACTCCCAGGACAGGTGCACAGAGACGCCGAGCAGCAGGCTCAGCGCGACGAGGAAGAGCAGGTTGGCGGGAACCTCGAAGCCCAGCGCGTCGGAGGCCGCCTTGAGGAGTCCCGGGGCCGCCAACAGGACCAGTACGCCCACGCCGACGATGAGCCAGAGGGCGGCGTACTTCTCCGAGAGTTGGCGCCGACGGAGCAGTTCGAGCATGAACCCCAGAACCAGGACCGCGCCAACGATGGCGACCACGTAGTTCACGGGACCGGCACCGGGTGGTCAGGGTCGAGCATGACCATGGCCGGCCAGCGCCGGATCCTTGCCAGCAGCAGGATCAGCGCGGCTCGGAACAGGTACACCGCGGCCCCGATCGGAGACTTGCTGGGCTTGCCTCCGGCGCGCGGTCGCATGTGGACCGGTACCTGGGTGACAGTCAGTCCAGCCCGCATGGCGATGACCAGGGACTCGATCGTGTCGCCGAGGAACTCGGCGGGGTAGTGGCGCGCGTAGAGCGAGATGGCTTGCCGGTTGGCCGCCCGGAAGCCTGATGTGGTGTCGGTGAGCTTGGTCTTGGCCATCCGGGTGAGGACGCTGGACAGCAGGGACATCGCCCAGCGCCGTGGTCCGCGAACCCGGTAGGTCCCCTTGTCGGCGAACCGGGCGCCGACCACGACGTCCGCATTACCGGAAACCTCACCCCCCTGTGCTCCCGGTCTGGAAAGCCGGCCCACGATGTCCATGATCTCACTCGGGTCGTGCTGGCCGTCCGCGTCGACCTGGATCACCGCGTCGTAGTGATGGTGCAAGGCGAACTTGAAGCCGGCGCGCATTGCCCCACCAACCCCGAGGTTGAACGGGAGGACGAGGACCTCGGCGCCTGCCGCACGGGCCCGGTCCACCGTACGGTCGGCCGAGCCATCGTCGACGACCAGGATGTCGGCGTGCGGAACAGCGGCCCGGATCTCACCGATGGTGCCCGCGATGCACTCTTCCTCATTCCACGCCGGTGTCACGACCAGGAGGCGCAGCGGAGGCGTCTCAGGCATGGTCGATGAGCGTAGTTGACGGCTGCGGCCGG
>JBPCOF010000054.1:0-7678 GCA_051000515.1 Geodermatophilaceae bacterium | reverse complement strand
CGGTGGGGCGCGGTCTTCCTCACCGCCGGCTTCGCGATCTTCGGCGCCGTGTCGGTCTACATCGGCTAACGGGTCGAGCGCCGACGTCACCGTCGAGGGCATTCGTCGGCGTGCCGATAGGCGATCGACAAACAGGACTTCTCGTCGGGCGCAGTGATGCGGACCCACTCCTTCATCGGCCGTCCCGGCCGCGGTGAGCACGGTGAACCCCGGCCGCTGCCGATGAGTTCATCGACGCGTGAGGAGGGAAGCTTGACCACGAGGTCGTCGGCGCTGGCGAAGCCGTAGAACTTGCCGGCTGTCTTGAGTCCGGGGGAGCGCAGCATGCGTCCCTCCTCGTCGTCGGGATACATCGTGAGCACTCGATGTGCCGCGGGTGAGAAAACCTGGTCAACCCGGAGACCTCCGGCTCCCGGCACCTCAGGGCTCCCGCTCGTACGACGGGGTCGGCATGGCCAACTGGAGGAATGCCTCCCGACGGCGCTCCCGATGCTCTCGTTCCGGCGCCGTCGCCGGTCCGTCGAGGGACTCGGCGAGTTCTGCGGCTGCCTCTGCGTACCGTCCCTCGCGGGCGAGCAGTTCGGCGCGAACCGCGTGCCAGCGTGGGCTCGGTGGCAGTTCGGCCAGCATGGCCAGCCCGGTGGCAGGACCGGCCGCTTCAGTTGCCGCGACCACCCGGCCAAGGCCGGCGGCGGAACTGGGCGCGATCGATACCAGCAGATCGTAGAGCCGCAGGATCTCTGTCCAGTCCGTGTCGTCATAGCTGGCGGCACGGGAATGCTCTGCTGCGATGGCGGCCTGGAGCTGGTAGGCATCCGCCTGCCCGTACGAGCGGTGCAGTGAATCATTCAGCAGTGCGATGCCGCGGTCGATTGCTGAAACCTTCCATCGACCACGATCCTGCCGGTCGAGGGTCACGACGTCGCCATGTTCGTCGAGTCGGGCGGGCCTGCGGGCTTCGGTGAGGAGTAGCAGCGCCAGGACGGCGGCGGGCGTCGGCTGTTCGGGAAGCAGATCGTGCAGCAGTTCGGCCAGCCGGACCGCCTCGGCACAGGCGTCCACGTCGTACGCGGCACGGCCGTCGACGGGCGCATGGCCAGCGGTGTAGAGGCTATGGATCACCCCGCACACCGTGGGCAACCTGTCGGCCAACTCAGCCTCGGCCGGCACTCGGTAGGGGACGTGGGCGGCGGCGATCTTCTGCCGAGCCCGGGTCAGGCGCTTGGTCGTGGCTGCCTCGGAGGTGAGGAGCACGCCCGCGATCTGCGCCGGCGAGAGCCCGCACAGTGTCCGCAGGGCCAGGGCAACCCGGGTCGCCGGTGCGAGCGTGGGATGGCAGCAGGTGAAGATCAGTCGCAGCAGGTCGTCATGCACGACGTCGTCCGGCGGAAGGCCGGACCTCGCGAGTTCGATCATCCGAAGTCCGTCCTGCTCCTTGCCCGGGCGGGTCCGCTCACGCCGGAGGATGTCGATCGCCTTTCTGCGCGCGGTGACCGTCAGCCAGGCCCGTGGCTGAGGCGGCACACCAGTGACCGGCCACGCGCCGAGTGCCGCCAGGGTTGCCTCCTGTATGGCGTCCTCGGCTGTCTGTACGTCGCCGACTGTCCGGATCAAGGTTGCGAGGATGCGTGCGCCCTCGATCCGGACCGTCTCAGCGACCTTGTTGTGCACCCGGTCTCGCTCAACCACGCCGACCAGCTATTTCGCTGCGATGACCGGGCGTACCTCGACGGCGCCGTTCCAGGCCGCGGGCAGCTGGGCCGAGATCGCCACTGCTTCCTCCAGGTCCGCCGCCTCGATCAGGTAGTACCCGGTCAACGCCTCCTTGGTCTCGGCGTAGGGCCCGTCGGTCGTGACCACGTTCCCGCCACGCGCACCTTCCACCCGGACGACCGTGGCTGCGCTCGTCGGGTGAAGAACGGCACTGGCCCGTAGGCTTCCAGCGTTGTCCACCGCGAACTGGCGGTACTCGGCGAGCTCACCGGCCTGCTCGGGCGCCCACCAGTCCACATCCGCGGTGTAGGTCAATGCGAGATATTGCGGCATCGGAACACTCCTTCGTTGACTTGAATCGCTGGGCCCACCTTGGTCCCACAGTCTGAAACGAATGGGCAGCGTGGAAAAGGACATGGCCGAGCCGCCCATCTCCACCAACGAACGATGCCCGTTCCTACGGGGGGATGTCGTAAGCCGGTTCTAAGCTCCACGGGTTCGTTCCGTCAGCACGGCTGAGAACAGGAGTGTTGAGATGGCTGAGGTACTGCTGTTCCACCACATACAGGGGCTGACACCGGGTGTCGTCGCGTTCGCCGACGAGCTGCGCGGCGCCGGGCACACCATCCACACCCCCGACCTGTTCGACGGGCGCACGTTCGACCGCATCGAGGACGGACAGGCGCACGCCCAGGAGATCGGCTTCGAGAACCTCGTCGATCAGGGCGTTCGCGCGGCCGACGGGCTGCCTGCTGAACTGGTGTACGCGGGGATCTCGCTCGGGGTGCTGCCCGCGCAGAAGCTGGCCCAGACCCGCGCCGGCGCGCGAGGGGCGCTGCTGTTCGAGTCCTGCGTCCCGCCCTCGGAATTCGGGTCGTGGCCCGATGGCGTACCCGTCCAGGTGCACGGGATGGACGCCGACCCGTTCTTCGCTGGCGAGGGAGACATCGACGCCGCCCGCGCGCTCGTCGAGGAGGTCGACAGCGGGGAACTGTTCGTCTACCCCGGTGACCAGCACCTGTTTGCCGACAGCTCATTGCCGTCCTACGACGCGCAGGCCGCGGCGCTGTTGACCCAGCGGGTGCTCGGATTCCTCAGCTCCCGCTGAGCCGGGTTCCGAACGTGCCGACATTGGTCGAGCTCGCGCCGGCCCCGGCATGAGTCTCACCGCGAGGGAGCTCAATCGGGCCACGCTGGCCCGCCAGATGTTGCTGCGCCGCGAGCGCCTCGATCCGGTGACCGCGATCCAGCGGTTGTGCGCTCTGCAGGCGCAGGAACCGGCCTCGCCCTACATCGCCCTGTGGAACCGGCTGGAGGACTTCGATCCGGCCGAGCTCGACAGCGCCTTCACCGACCACCTCATCGTGAAGGCGACGTTGATGCGGACGACCCTGCACGCGGTCTCGATGGCGGGTTATCCACGGTTCCACTGCGCCTTGTCTGGTTACGCGCGCCGGGCGCGTACGGCCTCTCCCCGGTTCGTCCCCACTGGGCGGAGCGATGCCGAGGTGGGGGCGCTGGCGCGGCCCGTCGCGGAGTTCGCCCGACAGCCCCGTACGAATGCCGAGATGACGGCGTTCTTGGACGATTTGTTGGGGCCGGTGCCGGACCCCGGGATCTGGTGGGCGGTACGGCCGTTCGCGCCGATCGTGCATGCACCGACCGGGGGACCATGGTCCTTCGGCCGGCGACCGTCGTTCGTGGCTCCCCGCACCGAGCCGGTCGAGGAGCAGGCCGATGACTGTCTGGACGCGGTGGCCCACAGCTACCTGGCCGCGTTCGGCCCTGCGTCGATCATGGACTTCGCCCAGTTCTGCAAGGTGGCGCGCTCCGACGCCCGGGCAGCCTTCGGTCGATTGCAACCGCGACTCGAAACCCTCGATGGCGGCCTGTACGACGTCCCCGGTGGCGTGCGGCCGGATGTGGGCACGCCTGCCCCGCCGCGATTGCTGCCGATGTGGGACAGCGTGTTGTTCGCCTACGCCGACCGCAGCCGGATCATTCCCGCGCCGTACCGCAGTCTGGTGATCCGGCAGAACGGCGACACGTTGCCCACGATCCTGCTTGACGGGCAGGTGGCCGGCGTCTGGATGGCCGAGCCCGACGGCATCCGGGTCACCGCCTTCCACGAACTTGCCCGCTGTACCTGGGATGAGCTGGCCGTCGAAGCGGCATCCTTGGTCGCGTTCCTGGCCGACCGCGAGCCGCTGGTCTATCGGCGGTACCGGCGCTGGTGGGCCACGCTGCCCAGCGTCGAGACTCGGCTACTTCCCGGAGAATGAGGCGCCTACGTCGCCGTACGACCTGCACGACATGCGACCCGCCGGAGGGTGCAGGATCTGCCGATGGCCTCCTACTCGGTCAACCAGGATGCAGTCGCCCAGGCGCGCCGGCTCATCGAGGCACGCCAGTACGTCCTCGACAGCAACTGGGGTGAGGTCGCCTCCACGGCCGAGCAGGAAAACGCCTTTCTGGCGGCTCATCCATGGGACGAGTACGCCGCCTGGCATCTCGGGCTGACCGACGGCGCCAACGACGAGACAAAGGCGCGGTACGCGTTCGGGTACGGCGATTTCCGCCGTGTGCACCGGATGGGCCTGATCGCCTGCCTCTACCGGGCCGCGGAATGGCGGCACAAAGAGGTCGAGTTGGCCGCACATGACCTGCTCCAGCGCCTGGACGCACGCAGCGCCTGACCCCGGGCGCGGGCGGACGGCTGTGCCCGCCGCGCGGATGCTGGATAGTGGGCGACACGATGGACACCACGGACACCGAGCGAGCCTGACGTGCCCCGGTTCGTGCTGCACGACCATCGAAAGCCCCAGCCACACTTCGACCTTCGCCTGGAGGAGGGCAGGGTCCTGCGCTCCTGGGCGGTGCCTCGCGGGCTGCCCGAAGATCCCGCCGACAATCGGCTGGCCATCGCCGTGCCAGACCATGCGATCGAGCATCTGACCTACACAGACGCCGACAAGTTCATCGCCGACACCGGCGAGTGGGAAGAGCACGACCGCAACGACCGGCGCTTGTTGTTCACTTTGCACGGCCGGGATCAGTCTCGTCGGTACGCCCTGATCCGTACCGATCGGGACTGGCTGTTGCACCTGACCAAGGACCAGCCGGCGGACCGAGTCCAGCCGGCCTCCGCCCGGTTCGGCAGGAGCCGAAAGCGATCGGCTCAGTGACTTGCTTTACGACGTAAGGCTACGACAGGATCGACCCGCTCCGTCTTGAGCGACGGGGCAGCAGAGGATGCCTCAGCCGAGTCGTCCGGAGACCGCCGGGACCATCCCGGCAGATGGAGGAGCACAGCATGGCCACGCTGCTATGGATCTTGGCCGCGATTCTCGTGATCGCCGGTATCTTTGCGATCGTTCGTAAGCAACTGCTCTGGGGGGTCGTCCTCATCGTCGTCGGGCTGTTGGTCGGGCCTGGCGGAGTCAGTATCTTCAACGTTTGATGCCGTGTGGTCCATCCCCCGCTGCGCTAGGCGGGGGACGGACCACACGAATGTCGCAATACCGGCCACGAGCTCGCCGAGCACCATGCGGCGCGCACATCTTGGAGTTCCTATGTGGATGCGCTGGATCTACCGCACGGTCGCCCTGTTCCTCGGGCGCAAAGCCTGGGCCGCGTTTCAGCGACGACGCGGGCGCTCGGCCAGTCCGCCGCCAGGCGCCTAGCTCTAGCCGGCGCCCGTCTGGGTTGCCCGGCCGATGTAGTCCATCAGTGCCGGAGACGGTCCGCCGTACTCCGCCTGGATCTGCGCACTGTTGTCCTCGTGCATCCGATACAACGAGTCGCGCAGCCCCGGATCGCCCCCGTGGAAGGCCGCGAGCAGTGCCATCCAGCGCTGGGCCAACGCCTGGACCCTCGGCTCAGCAGGGTCGGTACCGGCATCGAGCTCGGCCTGCACCTTCGCGATCAGCTCAGGCCACTCGTCCTGCACGTCTCTGACGGCCTGCTCACCAACTGTCTCCCGTCGGGTGGCGAGTGCGTCGAGTTGGTCGGGCGTGAAGTACTTCTTGATCGTTTCGTCCACTTTGTTCACCTCATCAATGAGAGCCAGGAGATCTTCAGACGTGGGCGGATCGGCTTGCTCGGCCCCTTCGACGAGCTGGGCCAGCCGGTCACGCAATGACCGGACGGCCCGAAGCTGGTCCTCGACATGGGCCAGGTGCTCGCGGAGCAGGGTGAGCAGTCCCGGTTGGCCGTCGAGCAGGCCGCGGATCGTCTCCAGCGGCAGCCCGAGATCGCGCAGGGCGATCACCTCGTAGAGCCGCCGGATGTCGTCGTCGTCGTAGAGCCGGTGACCCGACGGCGTACGAGCCGACGGCTGCACCAGACCGATGTGGTCATAGTGGTGCAGCGTCCGTACGGTCAGCCCGCTCGATCCGGCAAGTTGCCCGATCTTGCGGTTTCGCCCCTCGGCCACGGTCAGCTCCGATCCACCCAACGCTCGAATCTCTCCTGCCGCCACGGGATGTGGCGACGTGATCGACGCTAAGTCCTGACGCGGCGTCAGGTTCAAGGTTATTTCGTACGGACTTCCGAAGGCGAAGCCGCACGGACTGCCGGCCGAGGACTGCGCTCAGCCCAGGGTGATCAGCACGACCGCGCCCCCAGCCAGGGCAAGCCCCAGCCCTTGGCGGCGCGAAATCCGCTCATCGAGTATCAGCCGGGCGAGCACGATCGTCCCGGCCGGATACAACGAGGTGAGCACCGCGGCGACCGTCAACAGACCCGTCGTCGTGGAGGCATAGAACAGCAGAGTTGCCGCCGATCCGAGCACGCCGGTGGCCACCGCGAGCGGCCACCAAGGTCCGGTGCCCGCATTCGGGCCCGCGGGAGTGGTCCGCAACTGCCCCGATCGATAGGCCCGCACGGCCACCGCGCCGACCAGCACGAAGGCGAGGGCCTGACCGGCACCCAGCGGCCACAATCCGGCGCTGTCCCCCGCCCGATCGAGCGCGAGGAACAGCAGCCCGAACCCGAACCCGGCCAGCACACCATCGCTGATGCCCGAAGGCCGACCGTCGGCATCGGAGTTACCTCCGCCGCCGGAGATCAGCCAGACCGCGGGCAGCGCGAGAAGGAGGCCGACGATCGCCATCGGCGTTGGACGCTCACCCAGCATGACGGCGACTACGGCCGGCAGGGCCGCGGCAAGTACGCCTGAGGTCGGCGCGACAATAGCCACTCTCGCGCGTGCCAGGCCCCGATAGAGGAACAGCGTGCCCATCCCGGATCCCACTCCGGATGCCAGACCCCAAAGCAATGGTCCGGCGGACAGCTCGGCGCTGCCGAGCAACGGCGCAGCAACCAGGGCGATCAGCGCTGCCACACCGGCACCGACCGCGGTCACCACGGCGAAATGGACCCGAGTCGAGGCCCGACCACCGATGAAGTCCGAGGCGCCGTACGCGAGAGCCGCGCCGAGGGCGAGCAGGATGGCGGTCACGTCACTAGGCAACCAGCCGTCAACAGAGGGCCGCGAGGAGGGTTAGGGGGAGGGGATGTCCCAAGTGTGTACGGGCTCGTTGGAATGCATTCCCTCGCAGTAGATCCGCAACATCTGCTGCAGTGCCTTCGGTCGGCTCAAACCTCGTGTCTCCAGAGCCCGTACGGTTTCGGTCTGCCAGACCGCACCGTTTCGCCCGGACTTCGCCCGGCCCTCGATGATGCCGAGGTAGCGGTCGCGTACCTCGGCGGCAACGCCCCAACGCTCGAGACCCTCATGGGCCATCGGCAGGAGCTTTCGCAGCACCAGTTCGTCCGGCGTCACCTCGCCCATGGCGGGCCAGTAGATCCGTCCCTCCATGCCGAACCGTGCGCACTCGATGAAATTCTCGTGGGCGGTGGCGAAGGTCATCTTCGTCCACACTGGACGGTCCTCTTCGGACAACACCCGCAGGGCGCCGTAATAGAACGCCGAGTTGGCCATGATGTCGACGACCGTGGGACC
>JBPCOF010000044.1:0-17057 GCA_051000515.1 Geodermatophilaceae bacterium | reverse complement strand
GCGCCCAGGAGATGGGCGACGACCTCGGTATCGGTGTCGGAGGCCAGCTCCACACCTTGCCGTTCGAGTTCGCCACGCAGTCTGGCGAAGTTCTCGATGATGCCGTTGTGCACCACGGCTACCCGGCCATCGGCCGAAGCGTGCGGGTGCGCATTGCGATCCACCGGCGGGCCATGCGTCGCCCAGCGCGTGTGACCCATGCCGGTGGTGGCCGCAGGCATCGGCTGATCGGCCAGCACCTTCTCCAGGTTCGCGAGCTTGCCGGCCTTCTTGGCGGTCGCCAGCCCGTCGGCGGTCACCAGGGCGATGCCAGCAGAGTCGTATCCGCGGTACTCCATCCGGCGCAGGCCCTCGAGGATGACGTCCTCGGCGGACTTCTCCCCGACGTATCCGATGATGCCGCACATGCCATCCAGGGTAGTCATCAAGACGTCACCGCATCGCGCTCCTGGCCGTGGGACGCTCCTCCGGTGACCAGGCACTCGGCCCCCGTCGAGGACCAGCCCGGTACGTCCGCGGTGCCGATTTCTTCTGCTGCCACCGACAACCGCTCGGTTGACTCCTCGGATGGCAACACCGGTACGGCCAGAGCGCGGGTCAGCTGGCCGCGATGGGGCTGGCTCCCGTACCTGCTGATCGGCGCCTTTGTCACCTTCTGGGCAGTGACGCATGTCGGTGCGGTCGTCTCCGGCGCCGGAAGCTGGAAAGCGGTCGGGTTCGGGATCGCCGGGGTGCTCACCGTGGCCGCGCTCGTCGGCGTTGCGCGGCTGACCCGGCGGGACTGGGCTGGGCAGTTGGCCGGGCTGGTGCCACTGGTCGCCGCGGTGGCCGTCGCCGTGCTGCCGTCCTACGTGTCGTCCACTGTGAACGAAGCCGCCCCGGAGGGTTTAGACGCCGCCGCGGCACCCTCGGCCCCGACTGCACCCGACGAGAGCACCGGCTCGGCCCCGCCGGCAGGCTCGTCCTCGGCGCCACCCCCGCCCCCGGCGCCTCCCCCTCCACCCGCACCGGCGGGCCCGGTCGAACTCGGTACGGCACAGTTCGTCGGTATCGACCATGACGCCGCCGGGGTGGCCAGGTTGATCCAGCTCGAGGACGGGTCGCTGCTCGTCCGGTTCGAGCAGTTCTCCGTCGAGTCCGGCCCGGATTACGACGTGTACGTGGTCTCCGGTACGAACGTGTCCGTGCCTGATGGCGGCACGCTGCTCGGCGACCTGAAGGGGACCTGAAGGGGACCGTCGGCGATCAGAATTACGAGATCCCGTCCGGCGCGCTTCCGGGCGGCGGCGTCGACCCGCTCACCGTCCTGATCTGGTGCGAGGTCTTCTCCGTACCGGTGGCCAACGCCACGCTTTGAAACAGACTGCGCGCCAGGGTCTTCGGTTACGCGCCATTGCCCAACAACATGATAAGGCCCATGTTCCCGGTATCCCGGATTAGCGTGCCGCAACGGTATGGCCCGGGCCCGGCGGTGGCTTGGGGTGGCCAGTGGTGTGGGGGTGGTGGTGGTCGGTGGGTGGGTTGATCCGGGGCCGGCGTTCGGGTCGAGGTCTGCCGGTGGTCGGAGCCAGATCCTTCCGCGGTAGTAAAAGGCTTCCCAGTGTCCTTGTTCGATGTCGCGCAACTGCCGGCGGCACACTTCCAGGATCGCGTCGTAACGGCGCTGCCCGGGTGACCGTTGGTCTTTGGCCCCGTCCAGGCCTTCGGGCAGCGGCATCGACAAGGCGTCCAGCGCCGCGGTGATCTTGCTGCCGCACTTCAACCACCGCACCACTCCGGCGGCCGACAAGGCAGACCCTGGCGCTGCATCCATGGTTCGCGCAGAACCCGGGAGATTCAGCTGGCGGCGACAACGGCCGCCAGACGCTGGGCAACCGCATCGGCTTGCTCCAGTGTCGGTGCCTCGACCATCACGCGGACCAGCTGCTCGGTTCCGGAGGGACGCAACAGCACCCGGCCGGAGTCTCCGAGTTCGGACTCGGCCTCACGTACCGCGTCGGTCACGGCGTCGGATTCGGTCACGGCGCTGCGATCGGAGACGGCGACATTGAGCAGGATCTGTGGCAGGCGGGTCACCACGGAGGCCAACTCGGCGGCGCTCTGCCCGGTCGCCGCCATCCGAGCGGCGAACATCAGACCGGTGAGCAACCCGTCGCCAGTGGTGGCGTGCTCGGAGAAGATGATGTGCCCACTCTGTTCCCCGCCGAGGGAAAGGCCCTTGGCGCGGAGTGCGTGCAGTACATACCGGTCGCCGACGTCTGTGATCAGGACCGAGATGCCGGCCGCGGCCATGGCCCGGCCGAATCCGAGATTGCTCATCACCGTGGCTACGACGGTGTCCTGGGTGAGGTGGTCGGCGTCGCGCAGAGCTATCGCGCACACGGCGAGAATCTGGTCACCGTCCACGATCTGACCGTCGGCGTCGACGGCAAGGCAGCGATCGGCGTCGCCGTCATGTGCGATTCCGAGGTCGGCCCCGAACTCGATGACCGCCTCTTGCAGAGGCCTCAGGTGGGTGGAGCCACAGCCGTCGTTGATGTTCAACCCGTCCGGGGCGTCACCAATGGTGTGCACGGTCGCGCCGGCGTCGGCGTACACCCTGGGCGCGTGAGAGGACGCGGCGCCGTTGGCACAGTCGACCACCAGGGTCAGCCCGTCAAGGCGATGCGGAAGCGCTGAGAGCAGATGCTCGCGATAGCGGGCCGCGCCGAGCACATCGTCGTGCACCCTGCCAACGTCGGCGCCGACCGGCCGTACCCGATCCGCCGTGCCGCGCCGCACCCGAGCCTCGATGATGTCCTCGAGCTCGTCGGAGAGCTTGTGACCACCCCGGGCAAACAGCTTGATGCCGTTGTCCGACATCGGGTTGTGACTGGCCGAGAGCATCACACTCAGATCGGCTCCGGCGTCGGCCGTAAGAAAGGCAAGTCCCGGAGTGGGAATGACGCCACAGCGGAGAACGTCGACACCGGCACTGGTCAGGCCCGCCACGACAGCCGCTTCGAGCATGTCTCCGCTGGCGCGCGAATCGGAGCCGACCAGCGCCAACCGGCGGCGCGCAGACCCGGCCGAGGGGCCCGGGTTCGAAGCGCCCGCCGAGTCCACCCCAGTAAGAATCTCGGCCGCTACCACGGCTACCGAGAGCGCGAGCTCAGGGGTGAGGTCGCCGTTGGCCAGGCCCCGGATACCGTCGGTACCGAACAGCCGACCCATCGGCGGCGGCACCGAGGTCAGCGCTTGGAGTACTGGGGGGCCTTACGGGCCTTCTTCAGCCCGTACTTCTTGCGCTCCTTGGCCCGCGGGTCCCGAGTCATGAATCCGGCCTTGCGCAGCACCGCGCGGTCGTCCTCGTCCAGCACGACCAGCGCCCGGGCGATGGCCAGGCGCAGGGCACCGGCCTGCCCGGTCACGCCGCCGCCGTGCAGCAGCGCGACGATGTCGTAGCTGCCGACCCGGTCCAAGGTGACCAGCGGCTCGCGGATGAGCTGCTGGTGCAGCTTGTTCGGGAAGTACTCGCTCAGCGTGCGGCCATTGAGCTTGAACTGCCCCGTGCCGGGCACCAGGCGGACCCGCACGATGGCCTGCTTACGGCGTCCGACCGTCTGGACCGGCTTGTCGGTGAGTGCGGCAGTCACTGGGCAACCTGCTTGATCTCGAAGGGTTCGGGGGTCTGGGCGGTGTGCGGATGATTCGGACCGCCGTACACCTTGAGCTTGGTCAGCATTTTCCGGCCGAGGGTGTTGTGCGGAAGCATCCCCTTGACGGCGGTCTCGATGACCCGCTCCGGCCGGGAAGCGAGCAGCTCTCCGACCCGGCGCTGCCTGAGGCCACCGGGGTAACCGGAGTGCCGGTAGACGATCTTGTCGGTTCGCTTGTTGCCGGTGAGGGCGATCTTGCTGGCGTTGATCACGACCACGAAATCGCCGGTGTCGACATGACGAGCGAACTCAGGCTTGTGCTTGCCGCGCAACAGCACAGCGACTTGGCTGGCCAGCCGGCCGAGCACCACGTCGGTGGCGTCGATGACGTGCCAGTGGCGATCGACTTCGCCCGGTCGGGGGCTGTACGTGCGCACGGTCCTGCCTTCTTTCTCTGTCGTTCATGCTGGTCCGCGCTGCACACGCCCGAAAGCGCCGACGGATCACACCCGGTCTCTGACGCGGCTGCACCGACTCGGTGGCTCGTGCGCCAACCGACAACGATACCGGCTGTGCGGGGTCCCGGCAAAGCCGGGGCCGGTGCGCGGGACCCCGGCGCCGGTCAGGGGGCGCTCATCAGGCCGATCTGCTCCTGGACGTAACCGCTCACTGCTGTGACGTCCGCAGGGTCGATGACCGCGGACACGTCGGTCAGTCCGAGATAGCGCCCGACCTTGCTGTAGCAGCGTTGATAGACCTGACCACCTTCCTGACCGGCCGGAACGTAGAAGCACGGGATCGTCGGATCCTGCGGGACGGTGAAGATCACCCGGTCGGTGAACTCCTGCTGCTCGATCCTGGCGAACTCCGCGAGAACGGCATCGACCTGCGCCGATGACCCGAATTCATATGTCTGGAACTGATAGCTGGCGCCGGTGGCATCGTCAAAGCTGCTGCGGTTGTAGAGCCCGACGAAGCCGTTGCGGGGTAGCAGTTCGGCCTCCACCTGGGGATCGATCGCCAGGTGCAGGTAGGCCGGCAGGTCGAAGCTCCCGGTGAACAGGTCCAGTTCCCCGGGCGGGGTGGCGGTACGGCGGGCCAGGTCGTACGGATCGGGTTCCACCTCCGCGATCTCGGCCTGCGGGGTCGCTTCGAAGTCTCCGAGCAGTTGGCGCTGCTCCTCCAGCAACTCGGCGAGATCGTCCTGCGCCCGCTCGAGTTGGGAATCGGTGTAGTACAGGTAGGCCAGCATTCTGCCGACCGGCTGCAGGACCTCGAGGGTGACCTTGTCCTCGCCGTCGACCACATCGGTGCTCGACACGGCTGGCAGGCTCTCGAATCCGGGTAACTCGAACCGCTGCGAGCCGTTGACATCCACAAAGTCGGTCGCCAGTTCCTCGGCGGCCACGGCGGCGGAGTCCGCATCCGACATCTCCGCGACGAACGCGATCGAGCTACGCGGTCCGTCAACCTCGTTGCGGCAGCTGACCCAGCCGGCCACGAACCCGTACGTCGTGTACGTCGCCGCCGCGGTGCCTTCGGCGAAGATCGTGAACTCGATGTTCTCCGGCGAGACGACCGGGAAGGTCGGCAGGCAGGAATTGTCGAGTTCGCTGAAAACGAACTCGGGCTGCACCGTGGCCGCAGCGATCCGGTGTGCCTCGGCGATGGTGCCCGGGCCGACCTCCGGCGGGGGCATGGGGTCAGCAGTGGTCGGCCCAGACGTCTCCTCGGCAAGCGGAGCCGGGCTTGCCTGGCCGGTCACCACCGACGTACATCCAGTGAGGACGATCACGCCGAACAGAGCAGCCAACCCGCCTGTCCGCACTCCGGTCACCCTAACTACTCCCGCCGATCTGCGCTGCGCCGACCGGAACGGATTGGACCCGGCAACTAGCGTTGTCCTGTGACTGATCGCCCCTATCTCCGGTTCCCACATCTGCACGCCGACCTGCTCACCTTCGTGGCCGCAGACGCGGTCTGGTTGGCTCCTGTGGAAGGTGGCCGAGCCTGGTGCCTGGCCGCGGAGGATGCACCGCCTGGCAGCCCGCGATTGTCGCCCGACGGGGTGCATGTCGCGTGGACTTCCCGACGATACGGACATCCCGAAGTCACGACCGCTCGGGTCGACGGTGGGCCGGTCCGCCGGCTGACGTACTGGGGTAACCCGCACACGAAGGTCGTCGGCTGGACGCCGGACGGCCGGGTGTTGGCCGCCTCCCCGGCTGGCGAGAACACCCTGCGCGGCGACCACTGGTTGCGTGCGATCTCCCTCGACCGCGAGGTCGAGCGACTGCCGTACGGCCCGGCGTCTGCGCTGGCCTGGGGGCCAGACGGGGCCCTTGTGCTGTGCAGCGCCTGGGCACGGGAACCCGCGCACTGGAAGCGCTACCGCGGCGGAACGGCGCCCCAGTTGTGGCTGGACAGCGATGGCAGCGGCGCGTGGACTCGACTGTTGCCGGAACTGGCTGCCGGCCTTGCCTGGCCGATGTGGATCGACGGGCGGATCGCCTTCGTCAGCGACCATGAAGGCGTGGGCAATCTCTATTCCGTCGACCGGGACGGGACAGGTCTGCAGCGGCACACCGATCACGACGACACGACCGGGTACGTCCGCAATCCGAGCTCCGACGGGCAGCGGATCGCCTACCACGCGTGCGGCGACGTGTATGTCCTCGATTTCTCGGGGTCAGGACACGACGACCGAGCACAGCCGCGCCACCTGGACATCGATCTGGGTACGGCCTCCGCGGTGGACCAGCCGTATCCGGTCCCGGCGGCCAAGGCACTCGGGGAGGTCGTTCCCGAGTACGACGCTGCAGGCAGCGTCATCGAGATCCGCGGTTGCGCCTACCGGCTCACCCATCGAGAGGGCCCGGCGCGGGCGATGTCGGCCGGCTCCGGCGGGAGGATCCGTGAGCCGGCGCTGCTCGGGCGCACCGGCAACGCGATCTGGGCAACCGACGCCCACGGAGAGGACGCACTCGAGATAGCTGCCCTCGACGCGATAGCGGCCGCACGCACGATCGCGGGCGGGACGCTCGGTCGGGTCCTGCATCTCGCCTCGCACCCGTCGGGCAACACGGTCGCCGTCATCAGTCACGACGGCCGGATCCGGATGGTCGACGTGGCCGACGGAACGATCCACGAGATAACCCATGCCGCCGACGGTGAGCCAGAGGGGCTGACCTTCTCCCCCGACGGTCGGTGGTTGGCCTGGAGCCAGCCGCGCGGTGAACGGTCCGCCGCTCTCGTCCTGGCTCGCCTGGAAGACGGGCTGCCCACCGGCGATCTCGTATCTGCCACCAGTGGCCGGTTTCGGGACTTCTGCCCGGCCTTCACCGCTGACGGTCGCTACCTCGCGTTTCTCTCGACTCGCACCTTCGACCCGGTCTACGACGTACACGCCTTCGAGATGACCTTCCCGTCGGGGACCAGGCCATACCTGATGCCACTGGCGGCCGATGACCCGCTGCCGTTCGGCCCGAGCGTGGCCGGCTGGGGCTTTGCCTCACCGGACTCTGCCGATGCGGCCGAGAAGACAGTGGCGGTTGCCCCACCGAGGACGCAGGTCGTCGCGGACGGGCTGGAGGATCGAATCGCCGCCTTCCCGGTCGCGGCCGGACAGTATGAGCGGCTGCGCATTGCGGGTGAGGCAGTGTTCTGGCTGCGGCGGACCCCCTCCGGTGTGCTGGGGACCGAGCGAGCCAGGCTCAGCGACCCAGCGCCCCGGCCCGCGCTGGAACGTTTCGACTTCGCCAAGCGGACCCTTGTGGTCCTCAGTCCGGCGGTGGACTCCTTCGAGCCCAGTGGCGACGGCACCCGTGTGGTGGTCCGCGACGAGGACAAGCTACTGGTCCTGCCGGCCGACCGGGAGGTCAAGGACGACGATGATCCCGACCGGGTGACGGTCGACCTGGATCGGATCCGGCATCAGATCGATCGGCGCGCGGAGTGGCAGCAGATGTACGACGAGGCAGCCCGACTGATGCGCGACCATTTCTGGCGTCCGGACATGCGCGGGCTTGATTGGGACGGTGTCGTGGCCAGGTACCGGCCGCTGGTATCCCGGTTGGCCAGCTACGACGACTTCGTGGATCTGATGTGGGAGGTGAACGGCGAGCTCGGCACCTCACACGCCTACGTCATCCCGCCGGACGACGCCGGTGACGCCGACAAGCAGATCGGTCTGCTCGGCGCGGACCTGCGCCGCGACTCCGACGGCACCTGGCGGATCGAGCGGATCCTGCCTGGGGAGTCCTCTGATCCGCGCGCTCGATCGCCGTTGCGCGCCGCCGGTGTTGCCGTATCCCCGGGTGACGCTGTCCTCGCGGTGGCCGGTCGTGACGTACCGACCGAGCTCGGCCCGGCCGCTCTGCTCGCCGGGGCAGCCGATCGGATCGTGGAGCTGACCGTACGTCCGGCCGATGGCGGCCGCGCGCGTCGGGTCGCGGTGGTGCCGCTGGCCGACGAGGAGCCACTGCGGTACCAGAACTGGGTCGCCGGCAGCCGCTCGTACGTGGACGACCAGGGGAAGGGACGGCTCGGCTATCTGCACATCCCGGACATGATGGCCGCGGGATGGGCTCAGTTGCACCGCGACCTGGAACGCGCGACGCAGCGGGAGGGCCTCGTCGTCGACGTGCGCTACAACCGCGGCGGGCACACCAGCCAGTTGGTGATCGAGCGGCTGAGCCGGCGCGTGCAGGCCTACCAACTCGGTCGGCACCGAACACCTGAGACCTATCCCGAGCAGGCGCCGCGCGGCCCCGTCGTCTTCCTGGCCAACCAGTGGTCGGGCTCCGACGGGGACATCGTGTCGGCGATGGCGCAGGTGCTCGGTGTCGGGCCGGTGATTGGCGTCCGTACTTGGGGCGGGGTGGTCGGCATCGACGGCCGCTTCACCCTGGTGGACGGCACGTCGGTGACCCAGCCGAGGTATGCCACCTGGATCAGGGGGCCGGGATTCTCGGTGGAGAACTACGGCGTCGATCCCGACATCGAGGTCGTCATGACACCGGCCGACCATGCGGCTGGTCGTGATCCACAGTTGGATGCCGGTATCGCCGAGCTGTTCCGTCGCCTGGTCGACAACCCTGCGTCATCCCCGCCGGAGATCCCGCCGCTGCCCACCTAGCCGGTACATCGGGCCGGGCGCGGTCGGCACACCGCGTGCCCGTGATCTGCCGAAGCAGGCGCGGAAGAACTGAGGCAGGATCGGGATGTGCGCACCGTCGAGGATCACCGAGCCGCCGTCGCGGAACTATTTTCGCTGATGCCGGTGGAGATCGTCCCGCTCGGACGAGCCCGGGGGCTGGTGTTGGCCGAGGACGTCACGTCCGTGACCGCGCTGCCGCCGTTCCACAACTCGGCCATGGACGGATACGCCGTACGCGCGGCCGACGTCAGTGCGGTACCCACGACCCTGCCGGTGGCTGACGACATCCCAGCCGGGCGGACATCTGTGTTCGCACTGGAACCAGGGACGGCGCAACGGATCATGACCGGCGCCCTGCTGCCCCCGGGGGCCGACGCGATCGTTCCGGTGGAACACACAGACGCCCGCACCGATCGGGTCACGATCGACACCGCGCCCAAGCCGGGAGCGCACATCCGCTCGATCGGTGAGGACATCGCCGCCGGTCAGGTCGCGTTGACCGCAGGGACCATCCTCTACCCGGCCCAGATCGGCCTCGCTGCCGCAATCGGACATACCGGACTGCCGGTCTACCGCCGGCCCAGGGTGGTCGTCCTGTCCACCGGCAGCGAACTGGTCGAACCAGGAAAGACCCTGCAGCCGGGCCAGATCTATGAGTCCAACACAGCTCTGCTCTGCGCCGCGGTACAGGACGCCGGAGCCAGCGCCCGGGCGGTGCACTTCGTGCCCGACGACGTTGCCGAGTTCCTGGCCACCGTCGAACGGGAGACCGCCGACGCGGACCTGCTGATCACCTCGGGTGGGGTCAGCGCGGGCGCGTACGAGGTGGTCAAGGACGCCTTCTCCGACCTCGGCACGATGTCCTTCGCCAAGGTGGCCATGCAACCGGGTGGACCCCAGGGCTGGGGACGGGTAGGCGACGTGCCGGTAGTGACCCTGCCCGGCAACCCGGTGAGCGCCTTCGTGTCCTTCGAGGTGTTCGTGCGCCCGGCCCTGCGTACGGCAATGCGCCTGCCGTCGGCCGACCGCCCTCGGGTTCGTGCGCGGCTCGTCGCCGACGTCGTCTCACCAGCCGGGAAGCGACAGTTCCTGCGCGGCTTCTTCGCCGACGGCGACGTCAGTCAGGTAGGCGGCCCGGGCTCGCACCTGCTCGCCCATCTGGCCCGGGCCAACTGCCTCGTGGTCATCCCCGAGGGCACCGAACAGATGGCCGCCGGCGACACCGTCGAGGTCTGGCTCCTGGAAGGAAGCGACCGATGACGCAGGGCGAACCGCGGCTGACGCACCTGGACGAGCGCGGTGCCGCGCGGATGGTCGACGTGACCGCCAAGGCGGTGACCCTACGGTCGGCGACGGCGTACGGGCGCGTCCTCGTCAGCGCCGAGGTCGTGGCGTTGCTGCGCGGTAAGGGAGTTCCGAAGGGCGATGCCCTGGCTACCGCCCGGATCGCCGGCATCCAGGGTGCCAAGCGAACCGCTGAACTGATCCCGCTGTGTCATCCGCTTGCGCTGCACGGGATTTCGGTCGACTTGACTGTCGCCGATGACTGCGTTGCGATCACGGCAACCGTACGTACGGCCGACCGCACCGGTGTCGAGATGGAAGCGTTGACCGCTGTGTCGGTGGCCGCCCTGACCGTGATCGACATGGTCAAGGCGGTCGACAAGTCCGCCGAGATCGCCAGCGTGCGGTTGTTGACCAAGACCGGCGGCAAATCCGGCGACTGGACACGAGAGGGAGGGCTCGATGGCTGATTTCTCGGCCGACGACGGCGCGCACGACGATCACGGCCAGCAGTCTGCGACGGCGCCAGCGGAAACGCCTGCTCGAGCGCACGTGATCACCGCGTCGAACCGGGCCAGCGCAGGAGTGTACGAAGACCGTAGCGGTCAGTTGCTGGCTGCGGGCTTGGCTGAACTCGGGCTGACCGTCAGCGGGCCCGAGGTGCTTCCTGACGATGTCGCAACGCTCACGGCCGCCCTCCGGGTTGCGGTCGACTCGGGTGCTGAGGTGATCGTGACGACCGGCGGCACCGGGTTGTCGCCCACCGACGTCACTCCAGAGGCCACCGCGCCGGTGTTGGATCGAGATGTCCCCGGCCTGGCCGAGGCCCTGCGCCGGTACGGGCAGGACCAGACGCCGTACGCGGTGATCTCCCGCGGACTCGTCGGACTGTCCGGCCGGTCGCTGGTGGTGAACCTGCCCGGCTCGACCGGAGGGGTACGCGACGGACTGGCCGTACTGGGGCCGCTGCTCGGGCACATCGTCAGCCAACTGCGCGGCGGCGATCACCAGCAGTAGCCCGCCGCGGGTCCGGCCGAGGCTGATTGACCTCGCCGAGCCGCTGGGGCCGCTCCGCTGATGTCGTAGCTTTGCCGACAACACACCGCGCGCGTCCCCTGCAAACCTGCGACATCTTCCTGGCAGCGACCAGTCAGGTGATCCGGCATTCTCCGGTGTAGACATTGCAGCCGGAGCCGCGGACGAAGCCGATCAGCGTCATGCCGACCTCGTCGGCCAGGTCGGCGGCCAGCGAGGACGGCGCCGAGACCGCCGCGAGCGTCGGGATCCCGGCCAGCAGTGCCTTCTGGGTCAGTTCGAACGATGCCCGCCCGGAGACCATCAGGATGCACCCGGTCAGCGGCAGCCGATCCTGGCGGACCATCGCCCCGATCGCCTTGTCGACGGCGTTGTGCCGCCCGACGTCTTCGCGAACGACCAGCAACTCCCCCTCGGCGGTGAAGATCCCGGCCGCGTGCAAGCCCCCGGTCTTGTCGAAGACGTCCTGTGCCGCGCGCAGCTTCTCCGGCAGCCCGAGGACCACGTCCAGGCCCACCCCGCTCTGGTCGGCGTGCAGGTCGTACGGCGAGTCGACGGTGACCGCATCGATGCTGGCTTTGCCACAGATCCCGCACGAACTGGTCGTGTAGAAGTTGCGGGTCACCGAAGCATCGGGCGGCGCAACGCCCTTTGCGAGTTCGACGTCGCTGACGTTGTAGGTGTTGCGCCCGGTCTCATCGACGCTGTCGCAGTACCTCAGGGTTCGGATGTCCTCGGACCTGCGGATCACGCCTTCGGTGGCCAGGAACCCGTGGACGAGGTCCCAGTCCGCGCCCGGCGTACGCATCGTGACCGCAAGTGGCGTACCGGAGATCCGGATCTCGAGTGGCTCCTCGGCGGCGAGTACGTCAGGCCGGGTGACGCGTACGCCGTCGCGGACCCGCAGCACGGGCCGACGGCTGGTCAACCGAGCCATGCCATCGAGGTTAGTGCGGTCAGCCCAATCGCCAACTGTCGAGCATCTCTGGCTCCGACTCCTCCTGGAGGTTTACGCCAATGGCCAGGAGACGCCTCGCGAGTCACGGTTAACCTGCCGGGGTGACCCCCCGCTACGACGCGATCGTGCTCGCCGGAGGACGCAGCAGCCGGATGTCCGGCCAGGCAAAGCCCCAGCTGACCGTCGGCGAGGCGACGATGCTCGAGCACGTCCTGGTGGCCGTACGCGGTGCCGGTAGGCGGGTCGTCGTCGGACCGCCACAACCGGCTCCGGATGGGGTCCTGGTCATCCAGGAGCAGCCGGTCGGTTCGGGGCCGGTTACGGGGGTGAGCGCCGGCCTCGCCAGCATCTCGGCGTCCACTGTGGTTGTGGTTGCCGCGGACCTACCCTTCCTCACTCCAGCGGTGATCGACATGCTCATTGCCGCACTGGAGCGCAGCACCGCCGCCGATGTGGCGCTAGTGGTCGACCGGGCCGGCCGCGACCAATTTCTGCTCGGGGCCTGGCGGGCGGCGCCGCTGCGCACCGCCCTGGGTCGGCTTGCGCCGCTACCCGGCCGGGCCATGGGTGAGCTCGTAGGGGCGGTCAACGTGGCCCGGATCGAGCTACCCGCGCCCGGCGATGCGCCGGCGCCCTGGACCGACGTCGACACCCCCGCCGACCTGGACCGCGCCCGAGCCAACCACCAGGCCCGGACCCGGAACGAGACCGCACTTTCTCCGGAGAATGTGCGGTCTGACGGGCCGCAGAAGTGACTTTCTCCGGAGAAAGTCCCGCTCGGGACTTCGGTCAGCGGCCGCCGCGATCCCGACGTACCTGCACGCTCCTGCCCTTGATCGTGCTGGCCCGCAGGGCGGCGATGACCTCGTCGGCGGAGTCCTCGGGCACCTCGACGAGAGAGAACCGGTCCGCGATCTCGATGGCCCCGATGTCTCGGCCGCTGAGCCTGGACTCGTTGGCAATGGCACCGACCAGGTCCTTCGGCCGGATCTTCGCGACTCGCCCAGCACCCACGAACAGCCGAGCCATGCCCGGGTCGGAAGCACCCCCACGCCGTCCACCTCGAGCCGCAGAATCCGGTCGACCGCCCATGCCGGACTCGCCGCTTCCTGCGCCATCGGATCGGCCGGCCGACTGGGCCCGGCCGCGGGTCTCTTTGCTCGGACGAGCAGCGCTCTCCGGGATGTGCTCGTCATCGGTCGCCGCTCCGCTGGCCTCATGGGCGAGCTTGACCGCGGCCAGGGCCACCTGCACGATGTCGAACTCATCGGTGAGGGTCTCCACGACAACCCGGTAGGAGTCCAGGTCGTCGTCCAGAAGGCTCTCGTGCAGGGCGGCGCGGGTCAGCTCCAACTGCCGGGCCCGCAGGTCGGCGACAGTGGGGACCTTCTCGATCACGATGGGCTGCTTGGTCATCCGCTCGATCGCCTTGAGCATCCGGTGCTCGCGGGGCTCGGCCAGCGTGACCGCCACCCCCTCGCGCCCGGCCCGTCCGACCCTGCCGATCCGGTGGATGTAGGACTCCGGATCCGACGGGACGTCGTAGTTGACCACGTGAGTCAGCTGCTCGATGTCCAGGCCACGTGCGGCGACGTCGGTGGCCACGATCAGATCGGCCGTACCGCCGCGGAGCCGTCCCATCACCCGATCGCGCTGAGCCTGGTCCATCCCGCCGTGCATCGCCTCGGCCCGGTAGCCACGGCCATTGAGTTGTTCGGCCAGCTGGTCGACTTCGGCGCGGGTACGGCAGAACACCAGCGCGGCCGCGGGCGCCTCGATGTCCAGGACTCGGCCCAGGGCCGCCGGCTTGTGCGCGCGGGCAACGATGTACGCGCTCTGCCGTACGAGGGGTGTTTCCCCCTCGGCGGTCGATTCGCGGCCCATCTGGATCCGGCTGGGATCGCGCAGGTGCTTGCGGGCGATCTTGTCGATCCGGGGCGGAAGTGTCGCCGAGAACAACACGGTCTGCCGAGCCTTCGGCGTCTCTGCCAGGATCGCTTCGATGTCCTCGGCGAAGCCCATGTCGAGCATCTCGTCGGCTTCGTCGAGGACGACGGTCTCCAGTTGATCCAGGCGCAGGGTCTTGCGGGCGATGTGGTCCAAGGCGCGCCCGGGGGTGGCGACGACGACGTCCACGCCGCGTTCGAGGATGCGGAGCTGCCGCACGATCGGCTGGCCGCCGTAGATCGGCAACACCCGGGTACCAAGCTCTTTGCCGTACCGGTGGATGGCTTCGGAGACCTGTACGGCGAGTTCCCGGGTAGGCACGAGGATGAGCGCCACCGGGTTCGGCTCCCGGCGATGCGGCGGCATCCGCTGCAACACCGGCAGAGCGAAGGCAGCCGTCTTGCCGGTGCCGGTCGCTGCTTGGCCGAGCAGGTCCCGCCCAGCCAGGATCGATGGAATCGCCTCGCGCTGGATGGGGGTCGGCTCTTCGTAACCCAGACCGGCCAGCGCGCTGAGCAGTTCCGGACGCAGGTCCATCTCGGCGAAGCCGTCCGGCTCCTCAGTGGGGTACTCGGTCATCGGCATACGAGCGTAGGGCACCGGCGTCTACGGTCTTCTGTCCGCGTTCATGGGCCCCGTACGCGCCCCGTTCCGAGTCGCGAGGCGGGCCGTACGGAGATAGCCTCGGTAGGTGCCCGACGCCACTGTGTCCTTTGTGGCCGACGACTCCAGTACGCCGACGTTCGGGTCGGCAATTGGCTCGTTGTCGCCGCGGTTCTCGGTGGAATCGTCCGCGGCGCGGCAGGTCACGCGTTTCTGGCTCGACACCGATGACTGGCGGCTGCACAACGCCGGAATGGTGCTGGAGCACACCGAGACCCCCGCGGATGATCCCCGGCTCGTGCTGCACGACGCGCAAGGACGCCGACACACTCAGCCCGCGCAGCAGATCTCGTGGCCCGCCCGGATAGATGCGCTGCCAGAGGGCCCCGTGCGTTCGCACATCGAGAGTGTCGTCGGCATTCGCGCCCTCTTGGCCGCAACTGAGCTACGCAGCCGTCAACAGGACCTCGGGGTCCTGAACACCGATCGAAAGACAGTGGTGCGCCTGCACATCGAGTCGTCGGTGCGGTCGGGAGGTGCTCAAATCTCAGATCAACTCTCGGTTTCGGCCGTACGCGGCTATCAGGATCAGGCCGATCGGGTGATCGCCCGGCTGGGCACCGTGAAGGGCATATCGGTTGTCGAGACGTCGCTCTACGAACGGGCATTGTCAGCTGCCGGTCGGGCTTTCGGCGACGACGTACCCGAGCCTGTCCAACTGACCGGCTCGATGCCGGCAAGCACCGCGGTCATCGCTGTTCTGCACGGCTTCCTGTCCACGGTGCAGCGAACACTTGACGGGGTGGTCCGTGACATAGACAGCGAATTCCTGCACGACTTCCGGGTGGCGATCCGGCGGTCCCGATCCACTCTGAAACTGGCTGGCGACGTGCTCGACTCAGGACCGGCCGAGCAACTGAGTCACGATCTCAAGTGGGTTGGCGACCTGACCTCCCCCACCCGTGACCTCGATGTGTACATCCTCGGCTTGCCCGACATGGCCGCCGGTCTGCAATCGGCTGAGCCGGCCGATCTGGATCCTTTCCGACGCTATCTGCTGGCCCAGCGCCGGACCGAGTTCCACCGCCTGCTGCGCGCATTGCGATCAGCCCGATTCCGCAACGCCCTCGAGCACTGGCGCGCCTTGGGCGTGCTGGCCGAGCCGTCGGAGGTCGGCCACCTCGTAAGCGCCGGGCATCTTGCGGCGCAACGTCTGAGGCAGGCACATCGTCGGGTCACCAAGCGTGGCAGAGTCATCGGGTCCGACTCCGCTCCAGAGGCGCTGCACGATCTGCGCAAGCGGTGCAAGGAGTTGCGCTACCTGCTGGAGATCTTCCGGCCGCTGCACGATCCATCCACACACCGTGCTGCCCTGAGGGACCTCAAGGGTTTGCAGGAGGTGTTGGGTGAGTTCCAGGACGCCGAGGTGCAGAGCCTGGCCGTAAGGGAGTTCGCCGCAACCATGATCGCCGCCCGGTCTGCACCGGCCTCGACCGTACTGGCCATGGGTGAGTTGGCCGCCCAGCTCAGTGCCCATCAGCGCCATGCCCGGACCGAGTTCGCGGCAAGCTTCGCCGCCTTTGACTGTACGCAGAGCCGGGCTCGGTTCCGAACGCTGGCAAGCGGAAGCCCAGCATGAGAGTCCTTGCGACGTACAACATCAAGGGCGGCGTCGGAAAGACGTCGACGGCGGTGAATCTGGCCTATCTATCGGCGCGGGACGGTGCCCGGACGCTGCTCTGGGACCTCGACCCGCAAGGTGCGGCCAGCTTCATCTTTCGGATCAAGCCGCGTGTGAAGGGCGGTGGTAAGGGGCTGGTGCGGCGGAGGTCTTCCCTCGATGATGCGATCAAGGGCACCGACTTCGACGACCTCGACCTGTTGCCCGCTGACTTCTCCTACCGCAACCTCGATCTCCTACTCGACGCGCGCAAGAAGCCGATCGCTGTTCTGCGGCAGTTGCTGCGCCCGCTGTCCGATGACTACGACACGGTCGTCCTGGACTGCCCGCCCGGCATCTCCTTGGTGTCGGAGAGCGTCATGTACGCCGCGGACACGCTGTTGATCCCGCTGATCCCGGCGACCCTGTCGCTGCGGACCTTCGACCAGTTGACCGATTTCGTCACGCGCATCGAAGCTCGACGACCGGCCCTGGCGGGTTTCTTCTCCATGGTGGATCGTCGGAAGAGGTTGCACCGTGACGTCGTCGCGGCGCTCACCGCCGAGCGCGGCGATCTGCTGCGTACGACTATCCCGGCCGCTTCGGTGATCGAGCAGATGGCCGAACGTCGCGCCCCAGTGCCGGTTTTCGCACCTCACAGTGCCGCGGCGGCGGCGTACGAATCTCTCTGGGCCGAGATCAGGTAACTGACGTCGATCGGCACCTTCGGTGGGACCGGTTGAGTTCGCCTGCTGGTTGGCTCCTGGAACGAAA
>JBPCOF010000347.1:0-6286 GCA_051000515.1 Geodermatophilaceae bacterium | reverse complement strand
CGACTTCGCGGCCGAGCACACTGGCGCTGATTCCGGTGGGCTACGCGGATGGGATCCCGCGCAACGCCACCAACGTCGGCCCGCTGTGGCTAGGCGGGGCGCGCCGCACCATCGCCGGACGGGTGTGCATGGACCAGTTCGTGGTGGACATGGGCGACGACCCGGTCCAGGCCGGTGAGACAGCCGTCCTGTGGGGACCGGGTACGGCCGGAGAGCCCACCGCGCAGGACTGGGCCACTGCCCTCGACACGATCCACTACGAACTAGTCTCCCGGGTGGGCGGCCGGATGGTGCGGCGCTACCTGAGTTCGGTCCCGAGCGAGCTGCAGTGACGGCCGGAGGCGAGCATCGCAGGAGCTGCCCGGCGGGGCCGTGAACAGACCTGCGGCCAAGCCGAAGGACCCCCAGCCGGGCGGCTCCGAGGAGCGGAGCCGACTCGCGCGGGCAGCGCGCCATGACACAGTGCTGGGCGGGGCGACGATCGGCCTGGTCGCCGTCGGAGCCACCGCCACTGTGATGGCCCGTCGCTTGGCCGCCTTCCGCCGTCGCGATGCCGAGGCAGACGTCATCTTCGGACGCGACAGGTCCGGGAAGGGCTATCCCGTGCTCGCCGACGTCGTGCTCACCGACGACGGCCTGTCGTTGCACGTGGAACAGGTGGGGCCCGACGATGCCGGCCTGACGGTCGTCTTCGTCCACGGCTACACCCTCAACCTGGCCTCCTGGTACTACCAGCGGGAGGAGCTCACCCCGCTGACCGGCAGGTCGCTGCGGCTGCTCTTCTACGACCAGCGTGGCCACGGCGCCTCCGGATGGCGAGATCCAGAACGCGGCACCATCGACCAGATCGGCGACGACCTGCGCCGGGTTCTCGACGAGCGGGTGCCGACCGGACGCATCGTCCTGATCGGGCATTCCATGGGCGGGATGGCCATCATGGGTCTGGCCGAACGTCGCCCCGAACTGTTCGGCTCGCGGATCGTCGGTGTGGCACTGCTCTCGACCTCGACCGGCAACCTCGCCTCGGTGGGCTTCGGTATGCCGCAAGCCATCACCGGGCTGAGTACGGCCGTGTTGCCGCTGGTCGCCAAGCTCGCCCGCCAACGGCCGCAGGTTGCCGAACGCACGCGCCGGCTGGGCAAGGACATCGCTTTCATTGCCACGAAACGGATGACGTTCTCCGGCCGGGTGATAGCACCCGGTCTGGCCTCCTATGTGGACAGGATGATCGCCTCGACTCCTGCCGATGTGATCGGTGCGTTCTTCCCGTCACTGGCAGGCTTTGACAAGTCGGGGGTCCTCACGCCCCTGGAGAACGTCGCGACGCTGATCCTCTGTGGTGACGCCGATCGAACGACACCCAAAGCGCACAGTGAACTCCTCGCCGAAGAGCTACCGGATAGCCAACTGGTCATCGTCGAAAACGCCGGCCACCTGGCCATGCTGGAACAGCCGGCCGTTGTCAACCAGCACCTGAGGACCTTTCTCCGGCGCTGCTCACGGCGAAGAGCTGCTGCCCCACAAGCACACTCGGCGCCCGACAAGGGCCACTCATTAGCCAGACCGCGCGACGCGTGAGCCCGCAGCGCATGCCGCCTGGCAGGATGGCCGTTGCATTGCCGACGGCTGCTAGCACGCACGAGTTCGGGCGCGACCGCTTGGCCCCACTGCTACATCCGGGTGACCTGATCATTGCTAGCGGCCCCCTGGGTGTCGGCAAGACCGCGTTGATTCAGGGCATCGGTGCGGGGTTGCGGATCGAGGACCGGGTGCTTTCACCGACGTTCGTCATCGCCCGCATGCATCGGCGTGGCCGGATCCCGCTTGTCCATGTGGACGCCTACCGGCTGGGTTCGGTACGCGAGATCGACGACCTGGACCTCGACGCGGATCTGGCCGAGTCGGTCACGGTCGTCGAGTGGGGCCAAGGCCTGGTCGAGCACCTCAGTGCCGAACATCTGTTGATCGAGCTGAGGCTGGAGCCCGATCTCGAGACCCGCAGCGCGGTCCTGACGGCAAAAGGGCCGGGTTGGCACCGAAGACTCTCCGCGATCATGGAGCTGTGACCAGCCCGCTTCGGCGTGTCGTGGTCACAGTTCCATGATCGCGGGTGAGGGGAGCTGCCTAGGCTGGATGTCGTGCTCGCTCTGGCTCTGGACACCGCGACTGCGACGGTCGTGATCGGCATTATCGAGATGAGTCCACCGGCTGAGTCCGGTTGGCACACGACGTCGGTACATGCGGCGCGAATCGTCCCGAGCAACAACCGGCACGCGGAGACCCTCGGGGAGTTGATCCCCGGCGTGCTGACCGAGGCCGGCGTCGGCATGACCGACCTTGCGGCCATCGTCGTAGGGCTGGGTCCGGGGCCTTTCACCGGACTACGCGTCGGCGTGATGACCGCAGCCGCATTCGGTGACGCGCTAAGGCTGCCGGTCCATGGCGTCTGCACCCACGACGCCATCGCCACGATGCACAAGGCGCTCGCGGGCTCGGTGCCAGACGGAACGACGGTGCCCGCCGAGGGTTTTGCAGTGGTGACCGATGCGCGCCGTCGGGAGTGCTACTGGGCCACCTATGACGCCTCGGGTACTCGAATCGGTGGGCCCTACGTCAACCGCCCGGACGAATTGCCGGCCAGATCAGACTGGCGCCAGAACGGGTTGGTGATCGGCGACCCGGCCTTCTCGGAAGCCCTTGGCACCGACGTACTCCTGGCCCAGCCGCACCCGATGGGGCTCGCGATTGCGACTCCCGGACTGACGGGCGGCCAGCCGGCTGGACCGCTGGAGCCGCTGTACCTGCGCCGGCCGGACGCGACGCCACCAGCACCCCGCAAGCCGGTGACTCCACGGTGACCAGCTCAGCACCCGCGCAGAGGGCGTTGTTGCGGCGCTTCAGGATTGGCGATCTGTCAACGGTCATGCGCATCGAGGAGGAACTGTTCGCACCGGACACCTGGACCGAGGCGATGCTGCGTGATGAGCTGAGCCGGACCAAGAGCCGCCACTACCTCGTAGCCGAGGCCGAGGTCGAGAATAAGGCGCAGGTCGTCGGGTACGCCGGGCTCGTCGCGTATCGCGACGAAGGGCATATCGCCACCATCGGGGTACGGAACACGTTTCAGGGTAAGGGGATCGGTGCACTTCTACTCGATGCGTTATTGGCCGAAGCGGACCAAAGAGTTTCCCGGGTGCTGCTCGAGGTGCGCGCGGACGCAGCCGTCCCACAGCGGCTCTACCGCAGCCGCGGCTTCACCGAGATCGGTCGGCGGCCGAACTACTACCCGCTGAGCGGCGCTGATGCGGTGGTGATGGCCCGTGGATGAGTTTCCGCCTGGCCCACTGGTTCTCGGCATCGAGACTTCATGTGATGAAACCGGCGTGGGGATCGTCGCCGGACATAAGTTGCTGGCCGACGCGGTCGCGTCCAGCGTCGAGGAACATGCCCGTTTCGGCGGCGTCGTACCGGAAGTGGCCTCGCGCGCGCATCTCGAGGCGATGGTGCCCACCGTACATCGGGCCTGCGCCGAGGCAGGGGTCACACCGTCGGATGTCGACGCCGTTGCCGTCACTGCGGGCCCGGGGTTGACCGGCGCGCTGTTGATCGGGGTGGCCGCCGCCAAGGCGTACGCGCTGGCCCTGGGTAAGCCCTTGTACGGCGTCAACCACCTGGCCGCGCACGTCGCGGTCGACATTCTGGAACACGGGCCGTTGCCCCAACCCGCGGTGGCGTTACTGGTCTCCGGCGGGCATTCCTCCCTGCTCCGCGTCGACGACATCACCGGCTCGATCACGTCGCTGGGTTCGACCGTCGACGACGCGGCCGGCGAGGCCTTCGACAAGGTCGCCCGGGTCCTCGGTCTTCCTTTTCCGGGTGGCCCACACATCGACCGACTGGCCCGTTCCGGATCTGCGGGGGCGATCGTCTTCCCGCGCGGCCTCACCGGACCACGCGATGCGCCGTACGACTTCTCCTTTTCCGGTCTCAAGAGTGCAGTCGCCCGCTGGGTTGAACGCCTGGAGCATGAAGGTGTGCCTGTCCCGGTCGCCGACGTCGCGGCGTCCTTCCAGGAAGCTGTGGTCGACGTCCTCACCGCAAAGGCCGTACGAGCCTGCCGCGAGGCGGGTATCGAGCACTTGATCCTCGGCGGCGGGGTGGCGGCAAACAGCCGGCTCCGTAGCGTGGCCGAGTCCCGCGCCGCTGCGAACGGGCTGCTCCTGCGCATCCCGCGACCAGGCCTGTGCACTGACAACGGTGCGATGGTGGCCGCGCTGGGGTCACTCCTTGTGGACGCCGGTGTGCCGGCCTCGCCGGAAGACCTGGGTGCGGACTCGACGCTGCCGGTCACCCTGGCGTCCGTCCAGGCCTGACCATCATCTCCGTCAGGGCCCCAGGTTGATTGGTTGGCACTCTCCGGACTAGAGTGCTAACTGGAGCGACCGGTATCTGGCACCCGCGACGACAGGCCGGTCGGGCCGAACCACCGCACATCCAGAACCATCGATCGACAAGAGAGAACCACCTGTCAGAGAAGTCAACTGCGAACTACGCGACTACGCCCCAGAAGGGGGAGGTCAAGAGAAGTGACGACCGCTACCAAGGTCAGAATCAAGCCCCTCGAGGACCGTGTCGTTGTCCAGGCGAACGAGGCCGAGACGACTACCGCCTCCGGCTTGGTCATCCCGGACACCGCCAAGGAAAAGCCTCAGGAGGGCACCGTCATCGCTGTCGGCCCCGGCCGGATCGACGACAAGGGCAACCGCGTCCCGATGGACGTTTCCGAAGGTGACACCGTCATCTACTCGAAGTACGGCGGCACCGAGGTCAAGTACGGCGGCGAGGACTACCTCGTCCTCTCGGCCCGTGACCTGCTTGCGGTTGTCGAGAAGTAGACCGCTGCACCGCAGTCACCAGTAGTACCGAAGTCACCAGTAGTACAGAAGTCACCCAGTAGTACAGATTTCCAGCACCGTCAGCATGTTCGATCCGCCCCGAAGCCCCTCGCGGGCATCGGGGCGGGTCCATGCTCAACTCATCTGCGAAGGGACATCACCTCCATGCCGAAGCTGATCCGATTCGACGAAGCCGCCCGCAGTGGCCTGCAGCGGGGAGTGGATCAGCTCGCCCGCGCGGTCAAGGTCACCTTGGGCCCCGGCGGGAGAAACGTCGTCATCGACAAGAGCTTCGGGGCGCCGACGATCACCAACGACGGCGTCACCATCGCCCGCGAGGTGGACCTGACCGACCCGTTCGAAAACCTCGGCGCCCAGCTGGCCAAGAGCGTGGCGACCAAGACCAACGACGTCGCGGGCGACGGTACGACGACGGCCACAGTGCTGGCCCAGGCCCTGGTCCAACACGGGCTGCGCAACATCACCGCCGGTGCCAACCCGGCCTCCCTCGGTCGCGGCATCGCCGCCGCCGTGACGGCCGTGAATGAGGCGCTGGACAAGGCCGCGACCCCGGTCAACGGGCGCACCGAGATCGCGCAAGTCGCCACCATCTCTGCACAGGACTCTGAGATCGGCGACCTGATCGCCGAGGCGATGGAGCAGGTCGGGACCGACGGAGTCATCACCGTCGAGGAATCGAACACCATGGAGACCAGCCTCGAGATCACCGAAGGCATGCAGTTCGACAAGGGCTACAGCTCACCGTATTTCGTCACTGATGCGACAGCCATGGAAGCCGTACTGGACAACCCCTACGTGCTGCTGCACAGCACCAAGATCAGCGCGCTGACCGACCTGCTCCCACTGTTGGAGAAGGTGATGACCGACGGCAAGCCGCTGCTGGTCATCGCCGAGGACGTGGAGGGCGAGGCGCTGTCCACCCTGGTCGTCAACGCGGTGCGCAAGACTTTCGTCGCCGTGGCCGTCAAGGCTCCGTACTTCGGTGACCGCCGCAAGGCGTTCATGCAGGACCTGGCCGTCGTCACCGGCGGACAGGTGATCGCCCCGGAGGTCGGCCTCAAGCTCAGCGAGGTCGGCGCCGAGGTGCTGGGCAAGGTACGGCGAGCCACGATCACCAAGGACACCACCACCCTCGTGGACGGCGGTGGCAGCACCGACGAGATCGCGTCTCGGGTCTCGCAGCTGCGTACCGAGATCGAGAACACCGACTCCGACTGGGATCGCGACAAGCTCCAGGAGCGGTTGGCCAAGCTGGCCGGCGGCATCGGTGTGATCCGGGTCGGGGCGGCCACCGAGGTGGAGCTCAAGGAGAAGAAGCACCGGATCGAGGACGCGATATCGGCGACCCGTGCGGCCGTCGAGGAAGGCGT
>JBPCOF010000204.1:0-3770 GCA_051000515.1 Geodermatophilaceae bacterium | reverse complement strand
GCGGCCCGGATCTCACCGATGGTGCCCGCGATGCACTCTTCCTCATTCCACGCCGGTGTCACGACCAGGAGGCGCAGCGGAGGCGTCTCAGGCATGGTCGATGAGCGTAGTTGACGGCTGCGGCCGGCCCGGCGGCCGCCACTGGCCTGCTGCGGCGATTCTCGGCCCCGCCCGGTAGCTTCTCCCCCCGTGAAGGCCCTTCGTCGACTGACCGTCCGTGCCGCTCTGCCCCAGGAGCTCCGCCCGCTCAGCGAGTTAGTGATGAACCTGCGCTGGTCGTGGCATGCGCCCACCCGCGAACTGTTCGAGCAGGTCGATCCGAAGGTGTGGCAGGACTGCAACGGAGATCCGGTCCGGCTGCTCGGCCAGGTGAGCTCGCAGCGATTGGCCGCACTCGCCACGGACACGGCTTTCCTGGAACGACTGCACTCGACTTCCGAGGATCTGCACGGTTATCTGGGCCAGCCGCGCTGGTACCAGTCGGTCAGCCAAGAAGCCGGGACCGAGGAGGACCCGTCACCCATCCGGTGGCCGGCGGCGATCGCGTACTTCTCGCCGGAGTTCGGGATCACCGAAGTCCTCCCGCAGTACTCCGGTGGACTGGGCATCCTGGCCGGTGACCACCTCAAGGCCGCCTCCGACCTCGGCGTACCGCTGATCGGAGTCGGGCTGCTCTACCGGTCGGGCTACTTCAGCCAGAGTCTGTCGGCCGACGGCTGGCAACTCGAGCACTATCCCGCCCTGGACCCGCACGGCTTGCCGCTCGCGCTGGCCAGGGACGCTGACGGTACGGCGCTGCGGGTCACCGTTGAACTGCCCGAGGGCGGCCGGATGTTCGCCCAGGTCTGGATCGCTCAGGTCGGGCGGATCCCGCTGCTGCTGCTCGACTCCGACATCGAGGACAACGGCGCTGCTGAGCGCAGCGTCACCGACCGCCTCTACGGCGGCGGAGAGGACCACCGGCTGCGTCAGGAGCTGCTGCTGGGGATCGGCGGGGTCCGGGCCATCCGCGCGTACTGCACGCTCACCGGTCACCGGGAGCCCGAGGTCTTCCACACGAACGAGGGACACGCCGGTTTCCTGGGTATCGAGCGGATCCGCGAACTCACCGAGCGCGGGCCGAAGCTGAGTTTCGACGAGGCACTCGAGGCGGTACGCGCCGGGACCGTCTTCACCACCCACACCCCGGTCCCCGCGGGCATCGACAGGTTCCCGCGTGGGCTGATCGAGGCGCAGTTCGACAGCTTCGGAGCCGGAATCCCGGTGGGCCGCCTGTTGGCCCTGGGCGCCGAACAAGACCCGGACAAATTCAACATGGCGCACATGGGTTTGCGCCTGTCCGGCCGGGCCAATGGGGTCAGCAAGCTGCACGGGCAGGTCAGCCGGGGCATGTTCGCGAGCCTCTGGCCGGGATTCGACCATGACGAGGTCCCGATCAGTTCGATCACGAACGGCGTTCATGACCCGACCTGGGTGGCCCGCGAGATCCAGGAGCTGACTCGGACCGGTGACTGGCCCGATGCCCTTTCCGAAAGAGCCGTCTGGAAGCTGCGTCGTGAGCTTCGTGGGCAGCTGATCGCCGAGATCCGGCGCCGGCTGCGCGCTTCCGCGGCCGCCCGAGGGACCCATCCGGCCGAGCTGGCTTGGGTCGATTCCGCGTTCGATCCCGACGTCCTGACCATCGGGTTCGCCCGCCGTGTCCCCTCCTACAAGCGGCTGACTCTGATGCTGCGCGACCCTGAGCGGCTGCGTGCCCTGCTGCTCGACCCCAACCGTCCGCTGCAGGTCGTCATCGCAGGCAAGTCGCATCCGGCCGACGAAGGCGGCAAGAAGCTGATCCAAGAGATGGTTCGCTTCACCGACGATCCTGAGGTACGAGGGCGGATCGCCTTTCTGCCGGACTACGACATCGGGATGGCGCGGTACCTCTACTGGGGCTGCGACGTCTGGCTCAACAACCCGCTGCGTCCACTCGAGGCATGTGGCACATCCGGTATGAAGTCCGCGCTCAACGGCGGCCTGAATCTCTCGATCCGCGACGGCTGGTGGGACGAGCTGTACGACGGCCGCAACGGCTGGGCGATCCCGACCGCCGACGGGGTTGATGATCCCACCCGCCGCGACGACCTCGAAGCAGAGGCGATCTATGACCTCCTGGCCAAGCAGGTGTTGCCGAACTTCTACAGCACCGACGACACAGGTCTACCCACGCGCTGGATCGAGATGGTCCGACACACGGTGACCACACTTGGCCCCAAGGTCCTGGCCACCCGCATGGTGCGCGACTATGTCACCGAGCTCTACGCCCCGGCCGCGACTGTGGCTGCAGCGTTCTCTCCGGACGGATTTGCTGCCGCGTCCGCCTTCGCTGCGTGGCGGTCCACCGTCACTGCCGCATGGGATGGCGTACGGGTCGCCCACGTCGAAGCCTCCGGAGCCGGAGACATCCCGGAACTAGGAGCGCCGCTGGCCATGCGGGCCCAAGTCGAGTTGCCAGGTCTGTCGCCGAAGGATGTCGCGGTCCAGGCTGTTTACGGACGCGTCGACGATCATGAGCAACTGCACGACGTGACGACCAGCCCGATGCGGTTCGAAGGCAGTGATGGCGACCAACACTGGTATGTCGGAGAGGTGCCACTGACGCGCAGCGGCCCGTTCGGCTACACCGTCCGGGTGCTCCCGGACCACCCGGCCCTGACCGGGCCGGCCGAGCTGGGCCTGGTCGTCACCGCAGCCAGTTGAGCCGATGAGTAGCCCTGGATCAGGCTGCGGCCTTGGATCAGGCCTGCGGTCCCCGAGCGAAGGTGATGATGGTCCAGCCCAGCAGCAGCCGGTCGCCCTCCTCCAGACGGCGCGCCACACCGGAATCCAGGCGGGTCCACTCGGTCGCCGACGCTGAGGCGATGTGCGTACCGTTGAGCGAGCCGAGGTCGAGGAGGTAGACCTCGCTACCCCGGACCTGAACGGCTGCGTGTGCACTGGACAGCACGTTCTGCGAGTCCTCGATGGCAATGGGGCGGCCCCCGCCGTTGACCACCAGATCATGCTGTTCTGGCCGGCGGCCCAGCACCAGATCGTTGTCGACCGGGAGGGCTTTGCCGTCGTCGAAAAGCAATTGGGGCGTCGGCGTCGAGGCCGACCACATCTGGGTGGCACCCTGATCCTCGTAGGAGGCAGCGGCCCCAGTGCGGGAGGGCTCCGGTTCTGGATCCGGCACCACCGGGGCAACCGCGGCCGCCGCGGCGAACGAGGAGGGGCCGGCGCCCATCGGAGCTCGAGCGGAAGGCCGCTCAGCACCGGTTTCGAGGATCAGGAGTGCTCCACCTCCCGGCACGACCCCCGCGGTGAGGTCGGTGAGTTCGGCCAGCTCGGCCGAACTGCCCGCGGCGCTGGCTCCGCGCGGGGGCATACCGACGGCAATACGCCCGTTGCCACCGAAGCCGCTGGCCAACCAGCTTCCGTTGGCCGGCTTTCCATCGACCTCGCGCTCGCCGTCGTGGACCCGCCCGTCGCCGCGCCAGAGCGCGGTCCAAGCGGATCCGTTGGGGACGGCAACGGCGAAGGAACTTCTGCTGTGCGGACCGTGTGCGGCCACGGCGCTGAGCACCCCGCTGGAGCCGGCGCCGGTCAGCTGTGCGCAGGAGACCAGCACTTCGGCGAACTCGCGTTCGCAGTCCGGACCGATCCAGACCACCCCGGCGCCTCTGGCGACCAGACCGGGCCCCGGTTGGACCTCGCAGCGTTGCGACATGCCTGCACTCTAACGACCA
>JBPCOF010000295.1:0-5852 GCA_051000515.1 Geodermatophilaceae bacterium | reverse complement strand
CTACGACGACGGCAGCGAGGTTGCCTGGGTCGAGGAAACGATCGAGGGTGAGGGCGAGCCCGAGCACCCGGCGCCGGTCCTGTCCCTGGCCGCCGCGGGTACGGACGAAGGCGGGGACGCTGCGGCCAGCGCAGACGGACAGGCAGCGGCTGCGGAGGACTCCGGCAGCGGCCTTGCCGTCGCCGCCCTGGTCGTCGGTGGGGCAGGTCTCGTGATTGGTGCGCTCGGATTGTTATTCGGTCTGCAGGCGCGGCGCCGTACCGTGAAGTAGTGATGCCCTCCCGACGGATGCCCGTGGGTCTCGCCGCAATTCTGGTGGGGCTGTTGCTCGCCGTGGCCGGGTGCTCGGCCGCTGCCGATGAGCATGCCGCGCACGACATGTCGTCCATGGATCCGGGAGTGGCGACGGTCGAGGGTGGTCCGGACACGCCGTACCGGGGGCTCGCACCGACCGAGCCGTTCGCCCGGCCGGGGTTCACGCTGACCGACACCGACGGGGCTGCCTACGACTTCATGGCCGAGACGTCGGGGAAGTTGACCCTGCTGTTCTTCGGGTACACGAACTGTCCCGATGTCTGCCCGACGACGATGGCAAACATCGCGGTGGCGCTGCGCAATGTCGATCAGGCGCTGGCGGAGGAGGTCAACGTGGTGTTCGTGACCACCGACCCGGCTCGCGACGATGCGGCGACTCTCGGGGCCTATCTCGACCGGTTCGACGCGGATCTGCCGGTGAATTTCGTCGGTCTGACCGGCGACCAGGCAGCGGTCGAGGCGGCTCAGGAGGAGGCCGGGGTTCCGGTCGCCGAGGACAACGGCCAGACGCACTCGACGCTGCTGCTGCTCTTCGGGCGCGACGACGTGGCCCGGGTGGCGTTCCTGGCCGGCAGCGTGCCCGACGACATCACCCATGACTTGGAGGTCGTGGCGGGGGAGTGAGGATGTCGACCTCCGGTACGGCCGGGCTTCATCGGCTGGGGCGGTGGGGGGGCGTGGCGTCTGCAGCTTGTGGGTTCATGCTGCTGGCGGCCCGGTCCGGCCTCGGCGCACGTCGGTGACTCCCCGGCGGCGGACAACTTCTCCGGTGCGGTCACGTCGGTCGATCGCGCTCTGCCCGAGGGGATCTCGGTGGAAATCATCGAGTTCGGCAGCCGCCTGCGGCTGACCAACACGTCGGACGAGACGGTTTCCGTACCCGGTTATTCCGCAGAGCCGTACCTGGAGATCAGCCCGGATGGCGTACGGCGCAATGAGAACAGCCCGGCCACCTACCTCAACCTCAGCCGGGACGGACCACGCCACTGCCGGAGGGGGCCGATCCGCTGGCGTCCCCGTCGTGGGTGACTGTGAGTTCAGAGGCCTCGTACGAGTGGCACGACCACCGGACGCACTGGATGTCGGCGTTGCTGCCGCCCGAGGTCCGCGCTGAGCCTGATGTTTCGCACCGGGTGATCGACTGGACGATCCCGCTGAAGATCGGTGGGGAGACCTACGAGGTCTCGGGTGTCCTGGATTGGACGCCACCACCGCCTTGGTGGCTTTCCTACGTCGTCCTGGTCGTGCTCTTCGCGGCAGCCGTCGTCGCTTGTCGGTCCGCCGGTCGGCGCGGCTTGCGGTGGGGTTGCTCGGTGTGGCGTGCGCCGGATCGGTGTGGCACGCGGCGAGTACGCCAATCGCCCAGAACGAGTCGTCGTCGGTGGCCTACGGCGTTGTCGCCGTCACCGTGCCGACGTTGACGGTGTTCGTGCTGACAGCGTTGGCCGTACGAGCGGTCCGGCGGCAGACTGTTCCGGCGCCTTCCGGCCCGCTGCCCTATCTCCTCGGGATAGCCGGTTGGCTGATGGTGGCCGAGGCGCTGCCGGATCTGGACGTGCTCTTCCGGTCCAACGTCTTGGCCGTCGGCCCGGCGTGGACCGCCCGTCTGGCAGTCTTGCTGCTGTTGGGATTGGGCGCTGGCCTTGCTATGGGCTCGATCGGACTGCTCCGCGCCCAGCGGAGGACCGTGCCGGACAATTCGCCTGCGGCCGTCGCCACCTGACCCGTCATGGCCTGCGGGCGACCCGCCAGCCGTGCAGTAGTCTCGACCTTCGGTAAGGGGCTGTGGCGCAGCTGGTAGCGCACCACACTGGCAGTGTGGGGGTCAGGGGTTCGAGTCCCCTCAGCTCCACCATTGAAAGGCATTGTCCTACAAGGCTTTTCAAGCCTAGGGTTCATCTAACCGTATGATCAAATGGTCGTCAGTCTGCACAGAGTCCGCAAGAAGTCCGCGAGCGGTCCCCGACCTTTAGTTCAGGAGGTCGGCAACCGCGCCTTCGTAGAGGTCGCACTCCATGCGATGACGCCCTCGGTGTGTTTCGTTCGGCTCCCTGAGGCGGGACGTCAGGCGCCGCACCTGCGTCGAGGACGGCGGCGATTGCGCGAATCACTTCGACGAAGAAGGTGTGCATCATGTCGCGGCATTGCTCGCCCCAGGATGAACTAAGCAGGAGTAGGGCGCGCGGATCGAGGAACACCCGGATGTCGTCGCGGACGTCGACGTCGAGTGTCGGCTGGATTCGGCCGACTGGTAGTACTCACTGACGCGGGTCACTGCTCAGTGGTTCGCAGGATCTGGGCCGCTTCGTCGGGTTTGGCGGCCCGGCCGGTGACGGCGCTCAGTGCCAGCCCGGCGATCAGAAGTCCTGCGCCGGTCAGGGCGATGATCGCCGTCGGGTATTGCAGCAGGGTGCTCGGTGGATAGCCGGGATAGGGGTCTGTCGTGCTGGCGGCGAGGCTCAGCCCGGCGATGCCTGTCAGTGATCCGATGATCCATCCCGCCGTGACGATGCCGATGAGTTCGGTGGCGAGTGCCGCTTGAAGTCCTCGGCGGCTGAGTCCCATCCGTCGCAGCATCACCGCCGAGAGGCGTTGCCTGCGGGCGCGAGCTGCGACGAATAGGGCGAGCCCGGTGAGGCTGACGACCGCGATGAGCACTGCCACAACCGTCAGGAAATCGAAACTCCAGGTCAGGGGGAGCAGGTTTGTGACGGCGAGGAAGCCGACCGGCTCGTCTACGTCGTCGATGAAGACCTCTTGTTGGCTGAGTTGGTTCAGGACAGCGGCGGAGTTTGCCTCGGTCGTCCAGAGCTGGTTTCGCCACGGCGCGTACGCATCGACCCCGCTCAGTGCCGCGAGGTTCACGACCACCGCGTCGCGACCAACCGCCCGCATTCCCGGAAACGCATCAGGTCGGGCGACAACATCGACGTCCAGCGTGCTCGATCGGACCCGGATGCTGTCCGGTGCGCCACGGCCGGAGGGCGAGATGAATAGGGCACTAGCGCGGCCGGGGCTGCCGTCAGCGGTCAACTGGTCCAGGAAGCCACCCAACGATCCGCCCAGCACCCGCTCATCGTCGAACGCGAACCGATCGAAGTTCCGCGGGTCGACCGCGATCAGCTGAATCTCCCGAGCACCAGCCGGGTCGCCGTCCGGGATGAACGCCTGGGTCATCGAGACCGGCGTGGCGAGCGACCCGACCGCGGGAACCTCGCCGAATCGGACCGCCAGATCGAGGCTGATCGGTGCGCCGGCGTAGATTTCCGCCTTCTGTGCGACGGTGTACTCGGTCGAGGCCGCGTACCCGGTGCTGTACGCGGACACGCCGACCGGCATTGCCACGCCGGCCAGGGCTGCCGGCACAGCCAGTCCGGCGGCCACCAGCCGGGCGGCAGTTAGGAACGAGACCACGCGAGGTCGCCGTCGAAGACGGTCCCGGGTCGGGATGGCCAGCCCGGTGAGAAGACCCGCCGCCACCGTGCACGCGCCGACGAGGCCGAGGACCGGTGCGAGCACCAGTAGCGCGTCGACTGAGATGCGTCCCAACGCGATGGACCCCTGGCCGGCAGCGGCCTTCACCAGCCACGCGGCCAATCCCGTCAGGACCACGCCGAAGACGACGACGGTCCGCAACGCGGTGGTGTGGCTGATCGACGTTGCGGCCGTACGCTCCCGTGTGGCGAGGCCACCGGCAACGAGGACCAGGATGAGACTAGCCACGAAACCCCAGCCGGCTCCCGCCATGGCCTGGGCCGGGGCAGCTGATTCAACCATGAGCTGGGGGCCAGGCGCGGCACGACCAGCACGGCGGCGAGCCACCCGGCGGCGCTGCCCAGCAGCAGGGGAGCCGCGAGCTCCGAGCCAGCCTTGAGGCCCATGCCCACGGGCCCGATCCCCCGACTGGACAACAGCCGCAGCTCGCTTCGGCGCTTGGACTTCCAGGACAGGACCGCGCCAACGACCAGCGTGAGCGCCACGCCACCGCCGATGCCGGCGGTAGTCAGCACCAGGACCGCCACGTCGTCACGGACCTGTGCCGTCGCGTCGAGGTCGACACCGAGAGTCGAGCGGACCGCGGCGCCGGAAACCGAAGACTGCAGGCTCTCAACAGCCAGGTCCGCACGGGTGAACAGCCCCTCGCCGCGGTCCGCTATCGCGGACGCCTGGGAGAAGGTGAGCTCGTCGATGACCGTCGGCGATGTCCATTCCAGTGACGTTGCGAGGCCGAGCCGCTCATGGGTCGCGGGGGAGATCAGGACAAACGGAGGCGGCTGAGACGAAACGTCCGAGACGATGGCGGCGCGCCAATGACACCACGCGTCGGGAAGGACCGTCCGGAAGCTCGCGGTGTCCAGATCTCGATAGATCCCCGAAACGACGAGCGGCATATCCGAGATCTCGACTCTGCTCCCGAGGTCCAGGGCTAACTCACGTGCCGCGGTGTCGGTGACCGGTAACCCATTCTCGGTCAGGCTGCCCCGCAGATCTCGATGTCCCGGTCGGCTCCAATACGGCTGAAGAGTCCGAGGACGACATCGACGGGGGGATTGTCGCCCACGGCGGCACCGACCGCGCCGTAGGAAGTCAAACCAGGCGAGGGCAATCCGGCCCTATCCATGGCTGCACGCACCGATGCATCTGCCGCGGCCCGATCCTGGCGACGATCACGGAACGGATTCATCCGGATCGACGACAACTGCCGGCAGCGCAACGGTGATCTGGTCGTCCTCCACGCACCGGTTAGCCGCAGCATTGTGCAGTGCCTGGGTCGCGACCGAGGAGAGGAACAGCGGGCCTGCTGCAGCCGAGAGCGCCACGAGCGCGGCAGCCGAACGACCATGGCCGAGGCGGACGGCTCACGCAGCGCTAGGAGCGGCCCGCGCCGCCACGGGGGCGACCAGAACGCCCAAGGATCCGAGCGGGCTTGTCGCCCGCCCCACACTTGCATCAGTCGTGCCCCATAGCAGTGATCGAGGGAAGGTTCTCAGGATCTGAAAGTCGAAGGAGGGAGTAACCGATACCTGCCAGACCGGTCATCAGCCCTGGTGTTCTCACCCCGCGAGGCATGCCGCATCAGGAAGCGCGTTCCTCTTCATCGAGGCGGTCGAGCAGCCAGGTGCGAGCCATGGTCGACATAGGCAGATGCTTGGCATTCGCGACCTGTTGCAACGCGTCGAATTGCTCGTCGCTGAGTCGCAAGTTGAACATCCGCGAGGGTGCGTTTGGGCGTGTTATGGCAGTGCCCTCGGGGTAGGGCTGGCCAGAGTTCGCGTGCTGCTCGAGCCTGCGGGCTTCCTCGCGCAGCGCCGCGGCCGCGTTGTCATCAAGCTTCTTCGTCATCGTCGTTCCTCTCGTTGTAGGTGGCGAGGTCTCGGCCAGAGGCGGGCCTAAGCTAAGCGTTAAGGCCGTGCAGTTCGGCGTCGAGATCTTGATACCCGAGCACAAGCAGGACGCGCCGCGCGCTGGGTGACCATCCGACGAACGCTGCCGCACCCATCCGAGACCTCGGATAAGGAACGACTGCGACCAGCCGT
>JBPCOF010000288.1:0-4128 GCA_051000515.1 Geodermatophilaceae bacterium | reverse complement strand
CCTGGTCGTATCCGGACAGCCGGACGATCTCCTCGACGACGTCGTTGGGATCGACGAGGTCGGCACGCCACGTCGGCGGAGTCACCGTCAGGGGTTCGCCGTCCCGAGTACCGCCGACCACGGTCGCACCGAGCCTGCTCAGCACATCCCGTACGTGCTCGGGCGGATAGTCGACACCCACCACACGTGAGGGCAACGAGACATCGAGAACAACCGAGGCACGCGGCTCGCGACTGTCCACGTCGACAACCGCACCAGCGGCCTCGGCGCCGCCGTATTCGGCGAGGAGCTGGGCAGCCCGGGAGATCGCGGCCATCGTCATCTCGGGGTCGACTCCGCGTTCGAACCGGCGAGCCGCCTCGCTGAACAGGCCGTGCCCACGAGAGGTACGCGAGACGGGGACCGGATCCCAGTGCGCGGCTTCGAGCAACAGGCTGGTGGTGCCGTCGTGGATCTCGGTGCTGCGTCCGCCCATCACCGCGGCCAGTCCGATCGGACCTGTGTCGTCGGTGATCAGCAGGTCGGTCTCCGACAGCTTCCGCCCGACTCCGTCCAGCGTGGTCAGCTTCTCGTCCGGCGTGGCCCGACGGACGACCAGCGGACCGGTGAGCAGGTCGAGGTCGAAGGCGTGCATCGGCTGACCGAGTTCGACCATGACGAAGTTGGTGACATCGACAGCGAGGCTGACCGTACGAATCCCGCACTGGATGAGCCTGCGGCGCAGCCACGCTGGACTGACCGCACTTGGATCGAGGCCGGTCATCGCAATCCCGACGAACCGGTCGCAGCCAGTCGGGTCCTCCACCCGGATTTCGTAGGAGGCGGGTCCGGACGCGGGCGGCGGCTCCAGCAGTCCCGGATCGGTGCTGGCCAGGCCGAGACCCAGGCCGATCTCGCGGGCCAATCCGCGTACGGAGAGCAGGTCGCCGCGATCCGGCGTGATCTCGAGTTCGAGAACCGGGTCATCGAGACCGAGCACCGGAATCGCGCCTGTACCGGGCGCCGCATCAAGCCCGGCATCCAGAACCAGGATGCCGGAGTGCTCCTCGCCCAGTCCGAGCTCCCGAGGTGAGCAGATCATCCCGTCGGAGACGCGGTCGTAGGTCTTGCGGGCGCTGATCGCGAAGCCGCCGGGCAGGACCGCACCGGGGAGGGCGACAACCACGAGATCGCCGGCAGCGAAATTCGTCGCGCCACCGACGATGCCGCGAGGTTGCGCCTCGCCAACATCGATCTGGCAGTAGCGGATCGGCTTCTTGAACTCGCTCAGTTCCTCGATCGCGAGCACCCGGCCGATGACGAGCGGACCGGTCAGGTCGGCGTCCGGGCGGTGGATCCCATCGACCTCGACGCCGAGCCGGATGAGGACATCGACAACTGTGCCAAGAGTGTTCTCAGCGGGCAGGTCGATGTAATCGGCGAGCCAGGACAGCGGTACGCGCATGAGTCTGGACTCCCTCGGTCAGATCTCGACGCCGAAGGCGCGGGCGAACCGGACGTCACCCTCGACCATGTCGCGCATGTCGCTGACGCCGTGCCGGAACTGCAGGGCTCGCTCGATCCCCATGCCGAAGGCGAACCCGGAGTACACCTGCGGATCGATGCCGCAGGCGATCAGCACCCGGGGGTTGACGATGCCGCAGCCACCCCATTCCACCCACTGCGGGCCGTCACGGTGCTCGGGGAACCAGACGTCGAACTCCGCTGACGGCTCGGTGAACGGGAAGAAATGCGGCCGGAACCGGGTCTTGGCCGCCGCCCCGAACATCGCCCGCGCCATGTGGTCCAGCGTGCCCCGAAGATGAGCCATGGTGATCCCGCGGTCGACGGCCAGGCCCTCGATCTGGGCGAACACCGGGGTATGCGTGGCATCGAGATCGTCAGTGCGGTACGTCCGGCCGGGACAGATCACGTAGATCGGCGGCTCACGTTCCAGCATGGCCCGCGCTTGGACCGGTGAGGTGTGTGTCCGCAGTACCAGCCCGGAGCCGGGCGGATCGACGAAGAACGTGTCCATCATCGAACGAGTCGGATGGTCCGGCCCGATGTTGAGCGCGTCGAAGTTGAACCACTCGGCCTCGACCTCAGGACCTTCGGCGACTTCATAGCCCATGGCGAGGAAGACGTCGACCATCCGTTCGGCGATCATGCTCAGGGGGTGCCGCGCACCGCGCAGGCGACGGTCCACCGGCAGGGTCACGTCGACGGTCTGCTCGACGAGAACCCGATCGTCGCGCTCGGCGGTCAGCGTGGCCAGGCGGTCGGCATAGGCCGCCTCGACGGTCTGCCTGGCCAGGTTCACCCGCTTTCCGGCATCGGAACGGGCCGCTGGCGGCAGCGCGCCGAGTTCGCGGCGGGCGGCGAAGATCGGCGCCCGCTCCCCCAAGTGCGCCGGTCGTAGGACCGCAAGAGCCTCGAGATCCCGGGCCTTGACGAAGTCCTTCTCGGCGGTGGCCACCGCCATCGCCAGTGACTCGCCGGACAGGATCGCGACCTGCTTGGGGTCGTAAAGATCATTGGCTCCGGACATCGTCTCTCCATCCAACCGCAGCCGCGCAAGAAGAATCAGACAGGGGCCGACCCGAAGCAGCCGGTACCGAGCCTTGATGTCGTAGGTCTGCAGAGGACCCGCCCCGCGCGTCACCGGCAAACCTGCGACGTCACGACGGCGCCTCACGAGATGTCGTAGGTGTGCAGACGACCCGCCCCGCGCGTCACCGGCAAACCTGCGACATCAGGACGGCGCCTCACGAGATGTCGTAGGTGTGCAGAGGACCCGCCCCGCGCGTCACCGGGAAACCTGCGACATCAGGACCGCTCAGGCGGGAGGCTGGGCAGGGCGTCAGGATGAGACGCGACGTTGGGCGGTGGCCGAGGCGTAGAGGCAGATCGCGGCGGCAGCGGCGAGATTGAGGCTCTCGGCCCGCCCCCAGATGGGGATGCGGATGTGCTCGTCCACCGCCGCGAAGCCGAGCGCACGTGCAGCTACGTCTGCGGACTCGACCGTGGCCAATCCGTGCGCCTCGCTTCCGAAGACCCACGCCGACGGCGACTGCAGGAGACGCTCTGTGTCGGGATCACCGAGACAGCGTTGAGCAGTGGCCACGGCTCCCAGCACCTGCAGTCCGGCAGCGGTCAGCGCTGCACGGACTTCGGGATAGCCGGCGGCGCGAACGATCGGAAGGTGGAACAGGCTGCCGGCGCTGGCCCGGACACACTTGCCGTTGTACGGGTCGACTGATCCCCGCGTGAAGATCACCGCGTCCGCGCCGACAGCGTCGGCCGTACGCAGGATCGTTCCGGCATTGCCTGGATCGGCGATACCGGCCAGGACGGCGACCAGAACAGGGGCGTCCGCGACGACCTCGGAGATGGCGACATCGATGTAGCGGCAGCGGGCGACCAGTCCCTGTGGGTGCATCGTTTCCGACAATGCCGCTGCGGCCCGGTCGCTGACCGGCCGCAGGGTGACCGGCGCCTCGGACAGCCAGTCACCATGCATATCCAGCGCGGTCGGCGTCCCGAACACGTCGAGAACCACGCCTGGTGTGGCCACCGCCTCGCGAACCGCCTGCGGGCCCTCGGCAAGGAACTCCCGGGCCTGGTCCCGACGCGCCCGTCGAGTCAGGCGTCGAGCCTCGACAAGTCGGCCGTTACCGTCGCTGAGTACGGCGGTCAGAGCGCTCACCCCTCCCGGACTTACTCCGGAGAATGTGCGGTCTGGACACCGGCAGAAGGGACATTCTCCGGAGAAAGTGCCTCAGGCGGGTCCGCGTCCAGCGCCGGCCGTGGTTCCGGTGAGCTGTCCGGCATCGTCGAGAGCGGTACGGGCGGATCCGACCAGCACGGTGAATGCCGCGGCGTCGTTGACCGCGAGTTCGGCCAAGACTTTGCGGTCCAGCGGAATGCCGGCCAGCTTGAGGCCCTGCATGAACCGGTTGTAAGTCATGTCGTTCTGCCTGGCGGCAGCATTGATCCGAGTGATCCACAGCTTGCGGAAGTCACCCTTGCGGACCTTGCGGTCGCGGTAGTTGTAGGTCGCCGAGTGGAGCAGTTGCTCCTTGGCCTTGCGGTAGAGCCGCGAGCGCTGGCCGCGGTAACCGCTGGCGGCCTCGAGTACAGCGCGGC
>JBPCOF010000162.1:0-4340 GCA_051000515.1 Geodermatophilaceae bacterium | reverse complement strand
TCCACCGCGAGTGCGACCGCCTGCTCCTGGTCGTCGTCGAAGAGGGGGAGGAGAGCCTCGGCGAGGCGGGCGAGGTTCCACTCCGCCACGACCGGCTGATTGCCGTAGGCGTAGCGCCCGCCCTCATCAATGGAGCTATAGACCGTGGCCGGGTCGAAGGCCTCCATGAACGCACACGGCCCGTAGTCGATGGTCTCGCCCGAGATCGTCATGTTGTCGGTGTTCATCACCCCGTGCACGAATCCGACGAGCATCCATTGGGCGACCAGCGACGCCTGGGCGGCGACCACCCCCTCGAACAGTGCGAGATAAGGACGCTCAGCCTCCGCGGCGCTGGCGTAGTGTCGGCTGATCGCATGGTCGGCGAGACGGCGCAGGAGGTCGACATCGTCCGTCGCCCGGGCGTACTGGAAGCTACCCACGCGCAGATGGCTGCTCGCGACCCGAGTGAGCACGGCGCCTGGCAGTAGAGTCTCGCGGCGCACCGGGCGCCCCGTCGCCACCACGGCAAGGGAGCCGGTCGTCGGGATGCTGAGGGCATGCATCGCCTCGCTGACGACGTACTCGCGCAGCATCGGGCCGACCGCGGCCAGGCCGTCCCCCCCGCGCGCGAACGGCGTGCGTCCGGAGCCCTTGAGGTGGAGGTCGCGAAGCTGGCCGTCGGCATCGACCACCTCACCGAGCAGGAGTGCGCGCCCGTCGCCGAGACGCGGGACGAACCCGCCGAACTGGTGACCGGCGTAGGCCTGCGCCACCGGAGTGGCACCGCGGGGTACGAGGCTGCCAACTAGCAGGCGCAGGCCGTCGGAGCTCCGCAACCAGGCGGGGTCGAGGCCGAGCCCGGTGGCCAGCGGCTCGTTGAGCACTAACAGCCGGGAGTCTGGAACCTCCACGGCCTGCCAGGGAATGGACAACTCCGCAAGCTCGCGGGCGAAGCGGTCGTCACAGGTGATGGGCGGTGCCGGTGCGACGCTCACGCCATCGAGGATACGTGGGGACACATGACGGGGTTGGCGACCGGCTGGGGAGCTTTCCGCCGCCATACCTGCGGGTCTGCCCCATGGTGCTTCGGTCAGATCGGTGCCAGCCTTGAAGTAGTGAGTGTCCATGAGTTGTCTCGAACGGAGGCGCGTCGTGTCGCCGTGCGTGCCCAGCTGTTGGACAGCTCTAAGCCAGCTGATCTGCTGGACCTGGTGCGCCACCTGACTCTGCTTCAGAGTGACTCGAATGCCGCGGTCGCGCCGAGTGCCGATCTGGTGGCGTGGAGCCGACTGGGATCCGCGTACTCCCCGGCTGACCTATTCGATGCCATCGAGTCCTGCACCTTGATCGAGCTGCGCGGAATGATCCGACCCAGCGAGGATCTTGCCCTTTACCGTGCCGACATGGCCGAGTGGCCCGGCTCCGGTGAGGTGGCCGACTGGCGGCAGGCGCAGTGCCAATGGGTGAGGGCCAATGACGCCTTGCGTCGGGACATCCTCGAGCGGCTGAGGTACGACGGGCCGCTCACATCCCGCGATCTTCCCGATACCGCCGCCGTCGGGTGGAGGTCGTCGGGATGGAACAACAACCGCAACGTCCCCATGATGCTCGAGTTCATGGTGCTGCGAGGTGAGGTGTCAACGGCCGGCCGCCGCGGACGCGACAGGTTGTGGGACCTCGCAACGCGGATCTACCCCGACACCCCAGTGCCCCCTACCGACGACGCGCTGCGAACGCGCAATGCTCGCCGGCTGCGCGCTCTGGGCATCATGCGCGCCGATGGTCCGGAGTGTCCGGTCGAACCGATGGACGTCGGCGAGGCCGGCCAGCCGGCGTTGGTCGAGGGTGTCAAGGGCGCGTGGCGCGTTGACCCATCCCTGTTGGGTCAACCGTTCAGAGGGCGCGCGGCGCTGTTGTCGCCGCTCGACCGCCTGGTCTACGACCGGAAGCGGACGATGGAGCTCTTCCAGTTCGACTACCAATTGGAGATGTTCAAGCCGGCGGCGAAACGTCGATGGGGTTACTTCGCACTGCCGATCCTGTACGGGGACCGGCTGGTGGGCAAGCTGGATGCCACCACCGAAGGCAAAGCCGGCGTGCTGCAGGTCAACGCGATCCACCGGGATGTGCCGTTCACCAAGACGATGACCTCCGCAGTGCACCGCGAGATCAAGGCACTGGCTCACTGGCTCGATGTGGAACTCATGCTGCCCGCTTGACGAACATCAGTGGAGTTTCGCGGTGCACATGGACCACGGACGAAGATGGTGTCGTGTCAAACGATGCCGACGAGCAGTCCCGGAGTGTTCTCACCGCGCTACTCGGTGAGCCGATCCTTGATTGCATCCCGATCTCGAGTGGCTTCACCGCCGCACTGGTCTATCGGATCTCCCTGGCCGGGGGGCGCAGTGCGGTCGCCAAGGTGGCCCCCTGGAGCGCCGAACGCGAGCAGGTACTGGTTGGTGTTCGGGTCGAGGCCAAAGTGCTCAGCTGCCTGTCCGCCCCCTTCCTGCCGCAGCTGCTCGTTGCCGACGAGACGATGGGCGCACTTGTCATCGAGGACCTCGGGACGACCGGCTGGCTACCCCATGGAAGCGACGGGAACTGGCCGATTCCGGCGCAGGCAGCGGCCGAGTCGATCTGGCGGACCGCGGAGGCGATCCGGGCCCTGCCGATTCCGCCCGGACTGCCCGCGGGCCATAGTGGCCTGTCCACGGTCTGGGAACGAGTCGGCGACCTCGATCTCGCGCCGATGGGCATCGACGAAGCGTGGTGGAGGCAGACCGGACCACGGCTGAGACAGGCCGCGGCCGAGCATGACTTCGCGGTCAGTGTCCTGGTTCATGGCGATTTCAAGGGAGCGAACCTGTGCTTGCGTGCGGGATACGTCGTGGCCGTGGACTGGTCCGGAGCCCACGTGGGCGATCCGAGTACCGACGTTCTCGAGGCGGCTATCTGGTTGCGGATGGCCGGCGTACGGGTGCTGCCTCCGGGACTGGAGATGCTGCCGCTGTTGGCGGTCTACGGCGGGTTGCTGGTCCAGGAGTACCTCACGCTGGACTGGAAGCCCGACGCCCACGGAGAACGGGCGCGTGACCTCAAACGCCGCACGGCCATCGAGGCGCTATCCGGCTTCAGTGAACTGATCGGTGTTGCATCGCCGTCGGCGTGATCGCCGTGGGGGTGAGGAGTCGTCCGGGTGGCGCTCAACCGGTCAGCGAAGCAGCCGCTCTGAGTACCGCGGCCAGCAAAGCCGGCTCCGGCCCGCGGCCCAGGCGCCCGACCGGTCCGGACACCGACACTGCTGCGACCACGTTGCCGTCGCTGTCACGGACCGGCGCTGAGATCGACCCCACACCGGCCTCGCGCTCAGCGCTGCTGCGTGCGTAGCCGAGTCGGCGAACCTCGGCCAGTGTCTTGGCCGGGAAAGCGGCCCGCGCGAGCAACTCAGCATCGGTGTCATCGCCGAAAGACCAGGCCAGCAGCACGTGGGCCGCCGACCCGGCCGTCATCGGTAGCCGGGCGCCCAGCGGAACGGTGTCCCGCAGGCCGCTTTCTCGATCGGCCGCCGCAGTGCACACCCGTACGTCGGCTTCCCGCTCGAACAGCTGAGCGCTCTCGCCGGTGTCGCGGCACAGCTGCTCGAGAGTCGGTCGGGCCCGTGTGCGGAGGTCCGGTCCGGCCGAGTCGGCCAGTTCGGCCAGCAGCGGGCCCAGCAGCCACGCGCCGGACTCGTTTCGTCGCAGGAACCCGTGGGTTTCCAAGGCGACCGCGATGCGGTGCGCCGTCGCCCTGGGTAGATCGACGTGCTCGACGAGTTCGGCGAGGGTCACGGGGGACTGCGCTGCCCGGCGTAGCACCAGCACTGCTTTGTCCAGAACGCCGATACCGCTACTCTGTCCCACAAAGCGATACTAGCGTCTCAGAATGTGAGACGCGCAGTTGACAAAGGTGGACATGATGGCAGGCACCCTGGCGGAGAAGGTCTGGGAAAGCCACGTCGTACGACGTGCTGACGGTGAACCCGACATGCTCTTCATCGATCTTCATCTGGTTCACGAGGTCACGAGTCCACAGGCATTCGACGCGCTGCGGACTGCCGGTCGTGGAGTCCGCCGGCCGGATCTCACCCTCGCGACCGAGGACCACAACGTTCCGACGCTGGACATCGACAAACCGATCGCCGACCTGGTCTCCCGCACCCAGATCGAGACGCTGCGTCGCAACTGCGCGGAGTTCGGGATTCGCCTGCACGCCATGGGGGACGAGGAGCAGGGGATCGTGCATGTGATCGGGCCGCAGCTCGGACTGACTCAGCCCGGGCTGACCATCGTTTGCGGAGACAGTCACACCTCCAC
>JBPCOF010000159.1:0-13012 GCA_051000515.1 Geodermatophilaceae bacterium | reverse complement strand
GCTGCAGGCCCTGGAAGAGCGCAAGGCCCCGTACCGGATCGGCGTCGTCTATACGACCGACAACCGCAACTGGGAGTTCAACCAGCGCATCGCCCTGGACGACATCCGAACCGCCCGCTGCGTGGCTGTGGACATGGAGTCAGCGACCATCGCCGCCAACGGTTTTCGTTACCGGATCCCGAATGCGACCCTGCTGTGTGTCTCGGACAAGCCGCTGCACGCGTCACCGAAACTGTCCGGGAGCGCGCAGAGCTTCTACGAGGCGAGCAAGCGGGAGCACCTCGCGATCGCCCTGGCCTGCCTCGATCGGGTCCGCACCGAACACCCCGACGGCCTCCCCAGCGCGGACCTTCGGGCTTCCGACGAGCCGCTGTTCGGAGTCGACGGCACCGGCTGATGCGTGCGGAGAATCGCCAGAGCCGCGGACGGCCGATCTGGTCACCGGACAGGGCTGGTCCTGGTACCGCTACGCTGACCGGGGTCCGAGGGCGCTCACATTCCAGCCACGAACGTCTGAGTCACGGAGGTCGCCAGGTGTCGCGCCGGTCCCGAAACTTCCCTCTACTGGGCGTCGCATTTCTGGCCGTGGTTGCCGCGCTCACCGGGTGCAGTGCCGGTCAGATCACGCAGACCTCGACCCAGGTAGCCACAGTCAACGGATCCTCGGCAAACGTCGGTCAGTTGGCGCTGCGCGACATCCGCATCCTCTACCCCTCCGGTGGCACGTACGCCGAGGGCAGTACGGCTCAACTCGTCCTCGCCGTGGCCAACCAGGGTCTGGCCGAGGACACCTTGCTGGATGTGGAGGGTGAATTCTTCGCGGCGGCGGCTATCCCGAGTGACGCTGAGCCAGCGGCCGGGGAGGCAGCAACCGGCGTCGATGCCGAGGTTCCCGCTCAGGGCATTCTGCAGTTCGGCACCTCGGAGTTCCCCACGATCGAGCTCTCCGATCTATCCGCGGAACTCTCGGTTGCGCAGGTCGTGTCGCTGACATTCGTCTTCGAGCAGGCCGGTGAGGTCACCGTCGACGTCCCGGTGGCCAACCCCACTCGGGAGATCAACCGCGAAGAGGGCTTCGACTTCCACACCGAAGAGGCCGAGCAGGGCTGAGCGCCCGACCGGGACGACACGCTTGGACATCTCCGAGGAACTCGCGATCGAGTACGCCGTCGTCCGCAGGGAGTTTCTGCGCGCGACCCAGGACCAGATCGTCGAGCGAATGCTGGATCGCCTGAACGAGGTCCAACAGCTGGAACTCGCCTCCCAGGCACTGACCTGGAGCGAGGAGCCCGACAGTCGCCGGGACTTGGCTCGGTCGGCCGTACGAAACTTCGTCAAGGCCTGGGAAGGCGACCCCGACGCCTCGTAGCGCGCGCGAGCCGACCCTTATGCGCACAACGGCAACACCGCCCGCCGAAATCTTGCCCTTATGCGCTTAACGGCGATGTTTGTCGGTGGATCGCCGTAGCGTGCGCGGCGTGGCCCCCACCTCTGCTCGCGCCGCACGTCCCGCGTACAAGTGCGTCGAGTGCGGGTACGCGCCGCCGCGCTGGCTCGGGCGCTGCCCGGAGTGCCAGAGCTGGGGCTCTGTCGAGCAGTCCGGGTCTGCGGCCAGTGTCCGTGCCTCGACGGTCGCCGGCCCGGTCACGAGCGCAGCCACTCCGGTGACGGCCCTGTCGATCCTGCCCGCCGCTGCCCAACCGACCGGGGTCGGCGAACTGGATCGGGTCCTCGGCGGCGGACTGGTCCCCGGAGTGGTCGTCCTGCTGGCCGGCGAACCCGGGGTCGGGAAGTCCACGCTGTTGCTCGAGGTGGCCAAGCAGTGGACCGTCGACGGCAAGGGGCGGGCACTGGTGGTGTCCGGTGAGGAGTCGGTCGGCCAGATCCGGTTGCGGGCCGAGCGAATCGGCGCCCGTCACGACCAGCTGTTCCTCGCCGCGGAGAACGACCTCTCAGCGGCCCTTGGCCAGGTGGAAGCCGTGGCTCCTACCCTGCTGATCATCGACTCGGTCCAGACCATCCGTTGCGGGGCCACCGAAGGCACCGACGGCGGGGTCAGCCAGGTTCGTACGGTCGCTGCTGCGCTGTCCGCAGTTGCCAAGCGGCGCAACCTGCCGACGATCCTGGTCGGCCATGTCACCAAGGACGGCAGCGTCGCCGGACCGCGAACCCTGGAACACCTCGTGGACGTGGTGCTCAGCTTCGAAGGGGAACGGCATTCGGCCCTACGCCTGTTGCGGGCCACCAAGAACCGGTTCGGCAACGCCGAGGAGGTCGGCTGCTTCGCCCTGGAGGAGACCGGCATCGTCGGCGTACCAGATCCGTCGGCGATGTTCGTCTCGAGCCAGCGCGCCCCGGTCCCCGGGACCTGCCTGACGGTGGCAATGGAAGGCACCCGGCCGCTGGTGGCCGAGGTCCAAGCGCTGGTCAACGAGACCAGCGGCTGCCCCGCGCGCCGAGCGGTCAGCGGTCTGGACAGCTCTCGAGTCGCTCTGGTGCAGGCCGTCGTCGAACGCCATGCCGGGCTTCGGCTGTCCGACCGGGATCTGTTCGCGGCCACCGTCGGCGGGGTCCGGATCACCGAGCCGGCCGCTGACCTGGCCATTGCGCTGGCGATTGCCTCGGCCCGATTGGACAAGGCCCTGCCGGGCCGGGTGATCGCGATCGGTGAGGTCGGGTTGTCCGGCGAGCTCCGCCGGGTACGTGGACTGTCCCGCCGGATCGCCGAGGCCAGCCGGCTGGGCTACCACACGATCATCGTCCCTCCAGATGGCACGGTCCCTGCGGCTGGCGTGGGACCGCCGAATGGCATGGGCCCTGCGGCTGGCATGGGCCCTGCGGCAGGCATGGGCCCTTCGACTGGCATGGTGCCGCCGGCCAGTTCGCGTTCGGCGGGTTCGGGCAAGGCGTCCGGCGCGCCGAACATACTGGAGGCTCCGACACTAGGGGTGGCACTGGCTGCGCTGCTCGGCTGAGCCGACCGAGCCGACGTGTCGGGTTGAGCCCAGCTGGTGGGGGCCACGGCTGCCTAGGCGACCTATGCTGACCACAAACCCGCGGTGACCGAGCGCCGATACGTGTGTCGTGTCGACGCGACGCCCCAACCAGCGGCTGACCAGTCATGCAGGAGGAGGCGTGCCATCCGTGGTCGAACCCGACCCCGACGTCTCGATGCGAATCGTGCTGGCATTGATCGCCCCAGGTACGGCGCTGCGGGAGGGCATGGAGCGCATCCTGGCCGGCAACACCGGCGCCTTGATCGTGCTCGGCAACGACAAGGTCGTTCAGTCCATGAGCACCGGCGGCTTCCCGACGGATGTCGAATTCGCCGCCACCCGGATGCGCGAGTTGGCCAAGATGGACGGGGCGGTGATCCTGTCGGCCGACCTCACCCGGATCGTACGAGCCGGAGTCCACCTGATGCCCGACTCCTCGATCCCCACCGAGGAATCCGGAACCCGGCACCGTACGGCCGAGCGGGTCGCGATCCAGACCGGTTTGCCGGTCATCTCGGTCAGTCAGTCGATGCGGATCATCAGCGTGTACGTCGCCGGGCGCCGGCATACGCTCGAACACCCCACGACCGTGCTGTCCCGCGCCAACCAGGCCCTGGCCACCCTCGAGCGATACAAACTCCGCCTCGACGAGGTGGCCGGAACCCTGCTGACCCTCGAGATCGAGGACCTGGTCACGGTCCGGGACGCGATGAGCGTGAGCCAGCGTCTGGAGATGGTGCGCCGGATCGCCGACGAGATCCAGGGCTATGTCATGCAGCTCGGCACCGATGGACGGCTGCTGTCCCTGCAACTCGACGAGCTGCTCGGCGGTATCGAGGACGACCGGGAGCTGCTCGCCCGCGACTACCTTCCGGGCAGCCGAAAAGCCCGGAAAGCCTCCGAGGTGCTCACTGAGCTGCAGGAGCTTTCCTCGACTGACCTGCTCGACCTGACCCAGATGGCGCGTGCCTTCGGGTACGGCCTGGCCCCCGAGGTTCTGGACAACGCGATCAGCCCCCGGGGCTACCGGCTGTTGAACAAGGTGCCGCGCCTGCCTCCGGCGATCATCAATCGGCTGGTCGACCACTTCGGCGCCCTGCAGAAGCTGCTGGCAGCGACCACCGAGGATCTTCAGACCGTGGACGGTGTCGGCGAGGCCCGCGCCCGCAGCATCCGGGAAGGCCTGTCCCGCCTGGCCGAGAACAGCATCCTCGACCGCTACGTGTGAGGGTGAAGCCGCCCGAACAGCAGTGGCCGGTGGGGAGGATTCGACCGGGACTACGCGGTCCGATCCTCCCGACCGTCTCGGGCCGACCAGCTACGGCCGAACTCCGACCGATCTACGACCAGAATCGGGTCAGGTGAGGACGAGTGGTACGTCCGGGCTGAGCACGGCGCCCAGATATCCCCGCAGGACGTAGCTGCCCGGACCGAGCGCTTCCCGGTCAGCCGAGCAGGTCGGCTCGCTGGTCAGACCCGACCAGATGATGGTGAACGTCGCGACCTGACCTGGCTGCAGCAGCACCACATTCGGGACCGATGGCTCGGGGTAGCAGTCGCTGCTGCCCCACAGCCGGGTCCCGTCAGCGGCGAACAGGCCCCAGACCTGCAGCGCCCGGTCAAGGTCGCGCAGGCACGGTACGGCGCCGATATTGCTGACGTTCAGGCCGAGCAGCGGCTTGCTGCCGGCGGCGTAGTCAGGGAACTCTGAGCCCACTGTCAGCCCGATCGCCTCGTCCGAACAAGGTCCCGGCGGCGCCGGCGTCGGGGCGGGCGCCGGCACGGGTACCGGCACGGGTGTCGCCCCCACGGCCGGCGTTCCGGAGGCGCCCGGTGTTGGCGGAACGAGGCTAGGCAGGACCTGCTCCAAGCCGGGTAGGGCCTGATCATCAAGCGGCGGCCGGGCCGAACTCTGCGTCGATGCGGCTGTTTGCGTTCCCTCCGGGTCACCGGAAGCGCCGCCGATGAAGACCCATCCTGCGACGAAGCTGACGATCAGCACGATCCCGATCAGCAGAAATCGCCGTCGCCAGTAGACTTGGAGGGGCAACTGACCGATCGGGCGGAGCATGTTGCGACGGTATCTGCGGTGCAGCTGTGCCTGGCTCTCCCACGCCGTGGTCGTGCAAGAGTGTCCAATGATGACGTCCACTCGCGCGCCGTCGACTCACCCGGCGTCCTCGACTCACCTGGCGTCCTCGACTCGCCAAGTGCCCACGACTCGCCAAGTGCCCACGACCGCAACCGAGTACGCAGGCGTGGGGACGCTGCAACCGCAGCTCATCCTGGACTGGTACGCCGGCGCGGCGCGTGACCTCCCGTGGCGCGACCGCAGCGTCTCGCCCTGGGCAGTCCTGGTGAGCGAGGTGATGCTGCAACAGACTCCGGTGGCCCGCGTACTCCCGATGTGGGCCGCATGGCTGGCGCGCTGGGCGAATCCCGGCGCGCTGGCCGACGATTCGCCGGCCGAGGCGGTACGTGCTTGGGGCAAGCTCGGTTATCCCCGGCGCGCCATGCGGCTGCACGCAGCAGCACAGCAGATGGTCGCCCGCTTCGCCGGCAATGTGCCGTCGGCCGTCGGCGACCTGGAGTCGCTGCCTGGGATCGGCGCGTACACAGCACGTGCGGTCGCGGCATTCGCCTTCGGTGCCCGAACTCCGGTGGTGGACACCAATGTGGTACGAGTGCTGGCCCGTGCCGTACACGGTCGGGCGCAGGCCGGTCCGAGCGTGACGGCGGCCGACCGGGCGAGGATGGAGGCGCTGCTGCTCGCCGAACCGGCCCGAGCCGCGTTGTTCTCGGTAGCGGTGATGGAGTTGGGCGCGCTGGTGTGTACGGCTGCCGCTCCCGACTGCCCGGCCTGCCCGATCCGGCGCGACTGCGCCTGGCAGCGGGCCGGCGCGCCGGCATATGCCGGACCGAGGCGCCGGTCCCAGCGGTTCCAGGGTACCGATCGTCAGGTACGCGGACGGCTTCTCGACGTACTGCGCGCCAAGTCGGAGCCAGCCAGGATCGGCGACTTCGACGCAGCCTGGGCTGATGGCGCGCAACGCAACCGGGCGCTGGACAGCCTGCTGGCCGACAGCCTGGTCGAGCGGCTGGACGACGGTCGCCTCGTGCTTGCCGGCGAGCGGCCACGCCAGGAGCGATCAGGTTGAGCGGCCTCGAGGACGATCCTTTCGACTGGCGGACGACCAAGGACGGCCGAGTCTTCGTCAGCCGCGGGGGCCGGCAGGTCACCGTCGTGGCAGGGGACCAGGCCCAACGGCTGATAGCCGTACTCCAGAATGCTCATGCCCGTGGCGACGAGGATGCGGCCCAGCACCTGCTGGCGAGGGCGACGGGGAACTACAAACGCGGCAATGAACGCACCGGGCTAACCCCGCGCCGGCGCTGACCGAACACCCGATCCCCAGTCCTTCGCGATCATGGAGCTGGAACCACTATTCGGCCGGAAAACTGGTCGTAGCGCCATGATCGCGGAGAGAAATTGCTAGCCGGCCGGGCAGCACCTCGGCCGCGACCCGCTCCAGCGTCTTCTCCGAACCCGAGTACGGACCGTCGGCTCTCGGCCAATGGGTGACGACGTCGGTGAAGCCCAACTCGGCAGCCCGGCCGAGGGCATCCCGAAAGCACTCCACCGACGACATGGAGAACACCAGCCCGGCATCCACCTGCAGGTAGCGCGCCATGGTGGCCGGATCTCGACCTTGCCGGGCCAGCTCGTCGGTGAACCTGCGGCAGACACCAGCCAGTGCGTCCCACCAGTCGGTGTCTTCGGCTCGATGTGGATTTCCGCTGGTCGCCCAGCCCTGCCCGTACCGGACGGCAAGTCGCATCGCCCGGGGACCGTTGGCCGCCACCACAAATGGGATCCTCGGGACCTGCACGCAACCGGGGATGATCCGCGCCTCGACCGCGGCATAGTGAGTGCCGGTCCACGTCGTCCTGCTCTGGGTGAGCAGGCTGTTCAGCAGCTCCACGAACTCGACGAAGCGGTCCGTACGAGCCGATAACGGCAGGTCCGGCTCGCCGAGCACGGCGGTGTCGTATCCGATTCCACCGGAGCCGATGCCCAACAGCAACCTCCCCGCGGACAAGTCGTCCAGGGCGGTCAACTCACGGGCGAATGGAACCGGGTGCCGGAAGTTGGGTGAGGCGACAAAGGTCCCGAGCCGGATCCGCGAGGTTACCATCGCTGCAGCGCTCAGCGTCGGAACTGCCGAGTACCAGGGGGAATCGACCAGCGTGCGCCAGCCGAGATGGTCATAGGTCCACGCATGATCGAAGCCATACGTCTCGGCCAGCTGCCACCGGCGTACCAGCTCAGCACGACGCACTTCGGGCAAGATGACGATTCCGATTCGCACACCGAGAAGCTAGCCCGGCGCTACGACCGGATGGGTGGGAGGTGGACCTGCCATGAGCACCGACCCACCGGCCCGCGATCTGACCCGCCGCATAGACGCCGCGATCGCCGAGGTCTATCGAACGGAGAGCCGCGGGTACGCCGAAAGCTACAGCGCCATGCGTGCCCTGGGCGCCTTCGGCACGGCCGCGGTGGACCGGGTGCTCGAGCTCTATCGCGGCTCCACCTCGGGGCCGCACGAACATGCCCGGCTGCTCAATGGCCTCGGCGCCGCCAGCGCCGTCGACGCTCAAACGGCGGCCCGCCGGGCCGTGGCCCGGGCCTGCCCGCATCGCTACGTCGACCATGTGGCTGGCCGCCTTGAGATCACCGACATCGACGTCGTGGCGGAGATCCACGATCCACGCGTCAGCTCTTTGTTGATTTCACTCCTCGCCCACCCGGACGGCGAGGTCCGCAGCCGCGCGGCCACCGCTCTGATCGGTCGGATCGAGGGCCACGGCAGCGACGACCGGCACACCCGCGTCATGGCCGAGCGCGCCGTACTCGAGCGGCTGGATGACGAGTCGCTGTCGGTCAGGGCGGTGGCCGCGTACGCCGTAGCCCGCCGCAGCCGGGCCGACGGGATCGTCGCCTACCAGCAGATCCTGCGCCCGACCGAGCCGGAGACGCTGGCCTTTCTCGATGTGCAACAACGCATCGCGGCACTGCGTCGCGGGGAAGCGGTACCTCCACCGGTCCGAGGAAACTGAGAAAGTTCACCGCTGGCCATGCCAAGGCCTTCGGATCTCGTATGCGTTGTCCATTGTCAGCCGACCACCGACCTGCTCGCCACCCAGGCCCCATTCCGAGTCGGGACCCCTCGGGAGATAAAGCCGTCGGTTTCGCGCACCGCACTCTGCATCGTTGCTGCGGGCTGACCTCGTGCTCCCACGCTAGCGGGTCGATCGATGGATCCGGCCCTATCCCGGTATCCAGACCGGTCCGTCGGTCCGCGCGGAGGCCATCTCGCCCCCGGCTCCGTACCGCGCCCGCGTCGCGGTGCCGACCGGGTCCACGACCAGGCGCCAGTCGGCTGAGAGTTCATGGCGCTGGCGCCGTCGCTGGCGATCGCGCAGCGCTTCGGTCGCCTGCACCGCCACCCTGAAGCCTGGCGGCGGGTTTGCGCTTGACTGGCTCGGCGGTGCTTTCGCGCAGCACCACGTAGGCGGGAAACCTGACCCGCCGGGCACGGTTCGGTGACGCATCGCCCAGCACCAGCTGCATTGCTCGCCGTCCCATCTCTTCGAGGTCCAGCGCAGCGGTCGACAGCGACGGAGTCAGATGTCGCACGATCGGGATGTCGTCGAAGCCGATCAGGGACAGCTCGTCGGGCACCGACACGTCCCGTTTGCGCAGCGCCTTGAGCGCACCGATCGCCATCACATCGCTTGCGCAGAACAACGCGGTCACCGGCAGCCCAGCCGATACGAGTTCGTGGGCTGCCGCGTAGCCGCCGTCCTCGCTGAACTCCTGCTGGATGACGAGAACCCCGGAGCGCGGTATGCCGGACTCCTCCAGAGCCGTCATGAAGCCGCCGACCCGGTGCGCGACTGTGGTGAGGGTGAGCGGTCCGGCGGCGACCGCGATGCTGTGATGACCCAGTTCGACAAGTGCCCGGGCCACAGCGGCCGCTCCCCCTGTGTTATCGGGCAGCACGGCGTCGCCAGGCAGGTCGTGGTGGCTTATGAACGCGTAGCGACCACCGTCGTCGCGATAGTTCCTCAGCTCGGCGCGCATGGAACGGATGTACTCGCGGTCGGCGAAGCCGCTGCCGACGAGCAGGATCGCCTTGGCACGTTGGGCTCGCAGGGTGCGCACGTACTCGATCTCCAGCTCCGGCGAGCGGAAGGTGCTGCCGAGCATGACCAAAGCGTTCTTTTCGGTGGCGACCTGAATCGCGCCGCGCGTGATCGCTGCAAAGTACGGGTCGCTCACATCGTGCATGACCAGTCCTACGGTCGCGGTGGCGCCGCCGGCGAGGGCCTGGGCGTGCGCGTTGGGGGCGTACCGCAGGCTCTGCGCCGCCTGCCGCACCCGCTCGCGCAACTCAGGGCCAACCACCCGCTGCCCGCCACTGAGCACCCGCGAAGCCGTCGCCAGCGAGACATCGGCCGCGCTCGCCACCTGCGCCAGTGTCACGTGGCGCCCGGCGCGATTCCCCATATCCGAACCCCTTGACCCGTCGTACCGAACGAGTCTAGCGTCCTGGAAAGGGCGATTCGGAAAGCGCTTTCCCGAGCGTCATGAAGGGGCGGCCCAGCAACTGATGGAGCGACGTAGCGTCGGTATCGCGATGAACGGTGTCACCGGGCGCATGGGATACACCCAACACCTGGTGCGCTCGATACTCGCGATCCGCGAACAGGGCGGGATCGAGTCCGCGCACGGGGTGATTTGGCCGGAACCCGTCCTGATCGGCAGAAACGAGGCCAAGCTGCGCGCGGTCGCCGAACGGCACGGCCTGACCAGGTACACGACCAGCGTGGACGAGGCGCTGGCCGAGGCAGACGTCGAGATCTACTTCGACGCCCAGGTGACCCAACTACACGACAAGAGCATCAGGACGGCGATCCAGGCAGGCAAGCACGTCTATTCAGAGAAGCCGCTCGTCGAGCAACTCGACGCCGCGCTCGATCTGGCACGGACCGCAGAGTCAGCGGGTGTGCGAACCGGCATCGTGCAGGACAAGCTCTTCCTCCCCGGCTTTCGCAAACTCAAGCGCCTCGTCGACGGTGGCTTCTTCGGGCGAGTGCTCTCGGTCCGTGGCGAATTCGGTTACTGGGTCTTCGAAGGCGATTGGCAGCAATCACAACGGCCTTCCTGGAACTACCGCAGCCAGGACGGCGGCGGGGTGACCCTGGATATGTTCTGCCACTGGGACTACGTGCTGCACAATCTCTTCGGCCGGGTACGAAGCGTCCAGGCGATGACCGCCACCCACATCCCGGAACGCGTGAACGAATCCGGATCCGCCTACGCCGCGACAGCGGACGACGCCGCGTACGCGATCTTCGAGCTCGACGGCGGCGCCGTGGCGCAGATCAACTCGTCGTGGGCGGTCCGGGTGTTCCGCGACGAGCTCGTCGAATTCCAGGTCGATGGCACGCATGGCAGCGCGGTGGCGGGGCTGCGACGCTGCCGGGTACAGCACAGGTCCATGACACCCAAGCCGATCTGGAACCCCGACGAGCCAACGCGAGAGGACTTCCGCGCTCAGTGGGCGGAGGTCCCGGACAACGAGGACTTCGACAACGGGTTCAAGCTGCAGTGGGAGATGTTCTTGAGCCACGTCATGGACGATGCCCCTTGGCAGTTCGACTTCCTTGCGGCCGCGCGCGGCGTACAGCTCGCGGAGCTGGGCCTGCAATCGGCCGCCGAGGGCCGCAGGATCACCGTTCCCGAGCTGACCCTGCGATGACCACCGTCCGGCTACCGAGGCCCGATGGCCGACTGGTGCCACACCAGATGGTCGGCAGGCCACTGGAGCGAGTCGGTGGCACACCAGCGACCTCCAGGGTCGCGTACGCCGCTGCTCACGTCGTCGCCGATCCGCTCGCGGACAACACACCGGGACAGCCGGCCAAGTTGGATTGGGATGCGACCCTCGCCTTCCGCCGTCACCTCTGGCGATATGGGCTCGGTGTCGCAGATGCGATGGACACCGCCCAGCGGGGCATGGGTCTGGACTGGCCCACGACAGCTGAGCTGATTCGCCGGTCGGCGAGCGAGGCCGCGACTGTGGGCGGTGCACTGGTCTGCGGAGTCGGCACGGACCAACTCGGCCCGGGGATGCACGTCCTACCTGACGTGCTGCATGCCTACGAGGAGCAACTCGCCGTCGTCGAGGACGCCGGGGCATCCGCGGTCGTGATGGCCAGCCGGCAACTGGCCGCAAGCGCGAACAGCCCGGAGGACTACCTGCAGGTGTACGGCGAGCTGCTCCGGCAGGCGAGCCGGCCGGTCATCCTGCACTGGCTGGGGCCGATGTTCGATCCGGCGCTGGCCGGATATTGGGGTGGGAACGATCTCGACTCCGCCACCGACACGTTCGTCCAGATCATCGATAAGCACCAACCCGCGGTGGACGGTGTGAAGGTCTCGCTACTCGACCGGGACCGCGAGGTCGCCCTGCGGCGCAGGCTTCCGGACGGCGTGCGCTGCTACACCGGGGATGACTTCAACTATCCGGCGCTCATCCGGGGCGATGCGGCCGGCCACAGCAACGCTCTGCTCGGCGTGTTCGACCCGATCGCTCCCGCCGCGGCGCTGGCGCTGACTGCCCTGGACGCAGGCGATCTCGAGGGGTACGAGAAGGCGTTCGCACCAACCGTGCCGTTGTCGCGGCACCTGTTCGCCGAACCCACCTACTACTACAAGACCGGCATCGTCTTTCTGGCCTGGCTCGCCGGGCACCAGTCGCACTTCACCATGGTCTCAGGGCTACAGAGTGCCCGGTCGTTGCCACACCTGGCGCAGCTGTTCGTGCTGGCCGACGAGGCCGGCTTGTTTCCCGACCCCGACCAGGCTGCCAGCCGGATGCGCGCATTGCTGGACGTCGCGGGGATATCAAGATGAGTCAGGATCTCGGTCGGCTCAGCATCAACCGCGCCACCACCGGCCCGTGGCCGCTGCGCGAACTAGTCGCGGCATGCGTAGAACGTGGAATCAGCGGCATCGGACTCTGGCGCGAGGACGTCACAGAACTCGGTGTGCAGGAAGCGGCCCGCGTTGTCCGTGACGCCGGAATGTCGGTCACCTCACTGTGCCGGGGAGGCTTCTTCACCGATCCCGACCCAGCCGAACGGCAGCTGCGCCGAGACGACAACCGCCGCGCGATCGACGAGGCCGCGACGCTGGGAACTGACGTGCTCGTCCTGGTGTGCGGAGGTCTTCCGCCCGGTGACACAGACCTGCCGGGTGCGCGAACACGAGTGGTTGATGCCATCGCCGAGCTGGTTCCGTACGCGAGCGAACGGGGTGTCCGGCTGGCGATCGAAGCGCTGCACCCGATGTTCTGCTCGGACCGATCCGTCGTGAGCACGCTGGATCAGGCGCTGGACATCGCCGACCAATCTTCAGTTGAGGCGGTCGGAGTCGTCGTCGATGCCTACCACGTCTGGTGGGACCCGCGGCTGGACGAGGCAGTCCGCCGGGCCGGTGAGCGGATCGTCGCGTTCCAGGTCTGTGACTGGGTCACCCCGCTTCCCGAAGGAGTGCTCACCGGCCGCGGTGTGATGGGGGACGGGTGCATTCCGCTGCGCTCACTTCGACGGGCCGTCGACGGCGCCGGGTACGACGGGCCGATCGAGGTGGAGATCTTCAGCGACGCGCTGTGGAACCGCCCGGGTCCTGAGGTCCTGGAGCTGATCGTCGCCCGCTACCTGGCCCATGTGGTCGAAGAGTCAGAGCAAAGTCCGAACGCGCCGAGAAACGACTCGAGGAGCCCAACATGAGCACTACCCCCGATGAGATGAACGTTGCGGACAACACCGTTGCCCGGCTCGAGCGCTTGCCGTTCGGGCGCACCCATTTTCGGGTGGGCGCACTACTGGGTGTCGGAACATTCTTCGACGCCTTCGACTCGCTGATCATCGCCGTGGTCCTC
>JBPCOF010000133.1:0-13203 GCA_051000515.1 Geodermatophilaceae bacterium | reverse complement strand
GCGGCTGTGCCGGCAACCGGACCGGGAGACCAGCGGCGACACGCAGCAGGTGCAGGCAGCAGCGGGACAGGCCACTAGGCAGTGACCGTGGTCCCCGGGCAGGTCAGCCAGGAGGCGCTGGCCTGGGTGCTGACCGACGCTGAGACGGTCGACCGCTACCGGGGGAAGGTCCGTGCGGTACCCGGATGGGACTGCGCGTTCTGGTGTGGCGCCGTCTCCGGAGCAGGGCACGGCCGCTTCTGGCTGGCGGCGGTGGACGGCCGCGACGGGATGGTCGTGGCGCACCGGTTCGGGTTCGCGCTTGAGTACGGCGTTGAGGCGCTGGACGCTGCGCCGGTTCTCGGCCACCGGTGCGATAACCCGCTGTGCCAGCGGATGAGCGTGGGGCACGTGGTGGCCTCCAGCCACGCAGCCAACCGGCGGGAGTGGGCGGCGCCGCGGGCATTGGCCGGCGGCCCGCTGACCGACCGTCCACGAGCTCGCGGCCGTGCCCGTGAGCTGCGGGCGGCGTTGCCCGCGGCAGACCAGCCCGGCTACCACCTGGTGGCCGGGGCCGGGCTGGGTAGCGACGGGCTGCAGTTGCCGTTGTGGGCGGCCGGACGGGGCTAGACGCTGGGCCGCGTACCCACCTCGGTCGGGTCCGCCGACCGTTGTGCAGCAGCGGGCCGTAGCCCAAGTTGTGGCCGTTCAACGTTCGCTCGTAGCCCTACAGCGCCTGCTCCTCCCACGGCTGCATGTCAGGGTCCGGGCCCTGATCTTGGTGACGGTACGGGCTGGCCCGCCCCCACCGACGCGGCACGCCGGGTGGTCCCACGACTGGCATCCCAGGTGGTCCCATGAAGCTGGCAGAAAGCCGCTCAGGACGGTCCCATGCTCATGGCAGGCGACAGGTGATCGAGGTGAGCACACGCGGACCTGTCGGGATGGGGTGGACCGGATAGGCTCTACAGGTCGCACGCAATCGGGGAGCCTGGTCGTGCTCTGAAGCTGCTCTGCGTCGCATTCAGCACACCGCAATACCATCTATCTTTGTCGAGTGGCATTCTGGATCGAGGAGCAGGCGTGGAGGCAACAATCGGGTGTACCAACTGTTCTGCCGAATACACCGCGCTTTACAGGAAGGCGCGTTGTGCGGATTGCGGTGGCGACCTCTTACATCTTTCCAACGGCAAGTTGGTGACGCGAGGCCCTGATGAGGATGTCGACGACGAGGACGGAGACGACGACCCGGTAACGAATTACCTCACCGAGCTCGAGCAAGGCAGAGTAATGGTCCCGGTTGAGACGGACAATCCGTATCTTAATCGATTGTTCGACAATCCCATGTATGCGATCATTCCACAACGCGCCGTAGCCCTTTTTGATGCAATTTCACCCGACGCGGACGAGAAACTCCTAACCGCGTTGCGGGTGAAACATGGATCATATGCGCGCGGCTACCTGCTGCTGACTACAAACTGGATCGATGGGCGCAGTATTTCCCTTACAGACATCAAGGGTTCCACAGCTATGAACAGGGATTGCTTTTCGACGGCGCGTACGTGTCTGGCGGGCGGCTCATTGCGCCTAACGGCGACATCTTCCAGGTGCGCTATGGCCGGGGACAGAGGTTTGTCGAGTTTGCAGATCTGGTGCTCCAAGCGCTTGTGTGGGAGGGTAACCAAACGGCAGGAGACGTCAGCCCACAGGGTCCTGGGATAGCCCGCGGGCATGACCATGTGTCGGATAGTGGAACACTGACAGATGGGCTAGAGAGACTAGCTGACTTGCACTCGAGGGGTTTACTGACTTTGCCGGAATTCGTTGCAGCAAAAGCCAGGCTGATCGGTTCGTGACCGGTCATCGTTGTCGCGACACGACCCTCAGGCTGACGTATGCGCAAGCCGAGCGATCGCCCCGTGACCGCGCTGAACGGCAGGTCTCCCAACCGGACAGCCAGGGGACGTCCTGGTGCATACTTCAGCCGCTTGGTCGGCCACGTTGCGCGCCGGAAGGCGGTGAATGAAGAGTTGACCGCAGGCAGTGCGGATCGGACGATGGGGGGTGAGAGCCTCGGTGCCAGTTCCAGCGTCGAGCAGTCCGGCGCCCCCGCAAGGCCGCCTGCGCGATCGGTGGCGGTAGCACTCTCTGGGGGTGGAGTAAGGGCGTGCCTCTTCGCGAACAGATCGGCGAACGCCTCATCGGGGAAGAACCGGTCACGCTCGCGGTGCAGCAACCCGTAGATCGAGTTCTCCGGCAGCACCCGGCCGCAGAACTGCGCCACATCATCGAGCAGGTCACCCTGGCGTTGCGCCACTCCTAGCGTCAAGACCACTCCCGGATCGAGGACCACAGCGTTGTGATTCTCGATCACCGGCTACCCGCCCAGGGGCACCGACTCGCGAAAGACACCAGCCACCTAGCGCGCTCACACCGACCACGAGAAGGGCGCGGAATGTCCGTTCTTGGCGGCGTGGGCGAAGGACAGGCCGAACACGTCGACCTGCGAGCGAGTCGCCTTGGCCACCGTCAACGTCGAGTGAGCCGGGTGGAACATGCCAGTGAGCCGCTCCACCTCCCCGTCCGCTGTCAATGAACCGAAGCATCATCTGGCCGAAGTTGGGAGGGCCTGATCTGCGGCGTCGGCGAACATGCCTCGATCATCGCCACCGTCGCCGCCGCGCGATCGCCTACCACTTCCCAGCTGGAACTGTCGGCAACGCATTGCATACTCGCGGTGCGCCTCGCCACGGGGGTGCACAGACGACGGGAGGCGCGATCATGGAGCTGGATTACCAGACCCTGGCCGAGGCGGTCGGGGGCGGCAGCGTGGGACTGCGAGCACGAACCCTGCTGGAGCCCCTGGGCGGGCCCGGGGACAAGGTGTTCCCACCGACGTACGGCGTCCAGGACCGAGCCGAGACGAAATACGCCACCGAGAAGCGCCGAGTAGCCGGCGAATCGGTCGATGCCGTGGTCCTGTCATCGGTCGCCTCGCAGGCGAACCACATGGAACTGGGGCTCCTCGACGCCATTCGCGACGGTGCACTGTCCCTGCCACTGGTCTCGGTCGACTTCAGCAGCATTCGCGATCTGGCCGGCTTCGACCGGATCAGCTCGCTCGAGGCGTCGCACCGAATCTTCGACGCCGTGCTTAGGGACAGCCTGCACGGCGAGGTGCTGTTCCGCCTCGGTGCTGTCGGTCAGCAGATCACCGAGGCGACAAACCGCGACGCCGCCGCTCTGTATCGCTACAACCCGGCGACGCTGCTGTTCGGTGGATGGGACTCCACCGGCCCCAAGGGCGGTCGCGGCTCCAAGTACGAGCGAGCCATCACCTCCGAGATTGTCGCGCTGGGCATCGAGCGCGGTGTCAAGACGGCGTCTCGGATCGACGCGGTTGGCATAGAGCTCAAGGCGGGACCCCTGTACGAGGCCGAGGATCAGTCGCTGGGCGAGTGGACCACCGACCAGGCGGAGGCACGCAAGGACAAGTCAGGCAAGCCGAAGCTGCTGACCGGCGGCGGAGACTCACCGGGGAGGCCGTCGCAGGTGAACCACGGGAATGTCACCCCGAGCATCGACGAGCGCGCCGGAGGGGTCACCGTCGATCGCATCGAAGCGACGACCGTGCTGTCGTTCGCGGCGCTCCGGAAGTTGCGGTTTCCGACGGACACCGACGGTCAGCCGCTTGCGCAACAGCAGCGCAAGGAGGCCGAAACCGCTGCTCGTACGACGCTCGCCGCCCTCGGCGTCGCCGCCGTCGCCCTGCTCTTCGAGGGCGGCTTTGACCTGCGCTCCCGCTGCGTGCTCGTTCCCACCCAGGAACTCGAGTTCGAGCTGCTCGGCCGGGCCGGCGAGAGCCGGCGGTTCACGACCAGCCGGGACTCCGCCCTCACCCTCGTCGCCGAGTCCCAGAACAGGGCCGAGAAGCTCGGGTTGTCGTGGGAGAACGAGGAGTTGTTGCTCCGTCCCACGGATCGCCTGGTTGAGCTCATCCGTCGTAGTCGCGCCCTCGCGGCCACCGAGCCGGCGGACGCCTAGTGCTGGCCGTCGAGGTGCGGCTGTTGACCGACCGCTACGTCGCCACCAAGTTCAACGAGCGGTCGCAGCCGGAGTGGCCGCCGCACCCCGCTCGGCTCTTCTCCGCAATGGTGGCCACGTGGGCGGACGACGACGAACCCGACGATGACACCCGCTCCGCGCTTTCCTGGTTCGCGGCCCTCGGGCCACCCGAAATCACCTGTTCGGCCGCCGAGCCGCGGGCCGATGTCACGCACTATGTGCCAGTGAACGACACCGGTGTGGTCCGCGACCTGAGCCGGCTGTACGCCCAGATTCGGACCGCGCACCAGGACGTCGCCGCAGCCTTGGAATCGGCAGGAGGTGACCTCGACGACAGAGGCGTCCTTCGCGCGATCCGAGTCCGCGACAAGGCTGAGGCCAAGGCCACTAGCGACTCTCTGAAAGCAGCGTTGCCTGGGGCGGCGCCGGACTCGATCGGCGTCCTCCCGGAGCAGCGCGGACGACAGGGTCGCTCCTATCCATGCGTGATACCGGATTCGGCGACCTTCTGGTTCGCCTGGCTGGACGCGCAACCAACCGAGTCGCAGAGTTCTCTGCTGGATTCGCTGCTGGCCGGCGTCAGCAGGCTCGGACACTCCTCGTCCATGGTTTCTTGCCGTCTGGTCGAGGATCCACCACCGGCAACCCTGGTCCCCGCCGCGGAGGGAGTCGATGCCTCGCTGCGGGTTGGTGCTGAGGGACTCTTGGACCGGCTGGAAGTGGCCTTCCAGCAGCATCAGGGACGAGAGGCGCGGGCCCTGCCGTCCCGCATGGCCCGGTACAGCCGTGTCGTCGAGGCGCCGGTCGAGCCGCCGCGATCGGTTCTGACCGGCGACTGGATCCGATTGGTGCGCCGCAGTGGCCCTCGCTTGCCGAGTCACCGGACTCTGCTCATCGCTCGCGCCGTTCGCGACGCTCTTGTCAGTCACGCCGACCAACCGCCGGACGAGATCATCAGCGGCCATCAGCCGGGAGATCCCGGGGAACTTACGCCGCCCTCGACGGCGCCGCATCTAGCGGTCGTGCCGCTCCCGTTCGTCGGAGGTGGCCACGGTGACGGCACCGTCATGGGCGTCGCACTGCAGCTGCCGATCACAATCACGGCCGACCAGCGTCGCGCCGTCCTTCGCGCCGCTGGACGGTGGAAGGAGGCAGGACTCGAGCTACACCTTGGCCAGCTTGGGATGTGGCGGCTGGCCTTGGCCGGCGCGGTCGAGCCAGGTCATACGATCGACCGGTCGACGTGGGACCGACCGGCCCGCCGGTGGATCACCGCGACGCCGATTGCTCTCGACCGGCACCCGGGGGATCTGTGGAGCGCGAGCCGGCCCCGCCGCGAGAAGGCGACAACCGAAGCCGTCTCGGCGGTGCGGCTGGCATGCATGCGAGTCGGCCTGCCTGAGCCCGCAGACGTCAAGCTGAGTCGGGAGGGGCTCTTACGCGGCGTGGAGTCAGTGCGCCGTTTCCTGCCGCTGGCGACGACCACCGGACCGCGCCGATGTCTTGTGCATGCCTCGGTCACCTTCGACGAGCCCGTCGCGGGACCGTTGCTGCTCGGAGCGGGCCGCTTCCTCGGCTACGGCCTCTGCGTCCCGCGTGATGATGCAGGACGCTCACGTGAGTGATGGCCTGCGACCTGACGACTTCGCCGAGTTCGTCCGGGCGGTACACGGCTATGACCCGTTCGGCTGGCAGCGGGACCTGCTGGCGCGAGTGCATTCGCAGCGCTCCTGGCCGGAACTCATCGATGTGCCTACCGGAGGGGGGAAGACGGCGGCATTGGACATCGCGCTGTTCGCGCTGGCGCTGGACACGACGACCACACCGGACCTGCGCTGGGCGCCGCGACGGATCGTCATGGTGGTGGACCGACGCGTCGTCGTGGACCAGACCGCGCGCCGCGCGCAGTCGATCGTGACAGCCCTGAAGGACCCGAAGAACGCCATCGTCGCAGCCGTGTCCGCTGCCTTGTCGAGTCTGTCCGTCGACGGCGTGCCGGCGATCGCCAGCACCCTTCGCGGTGGCTTGGTTCAAGATGTGTCCTGGGCGAAGTGGCCCGACGTACCGGTCCTGATCAGCTCGACCGTGGATCAGGTCGGATCGCGCCTGCTGTTTCGGGGATACGGAGTGTCCGCCGGCATGCGGCCCGTCCACGCGGGCCTGTTCGGCAACGACACGCTCATCCTGCTCGACGAGGTCCACCTCTCCCAGCCGTTCGCGCAGACTCTGCGTGCGATCCGTGATCGCTACCAACCCCTCGGAGAGGTCCCGATTCGCGGTCGCTGGCAGCTGGCGGAACTGTCCGCCACGCCAGGCCGGTCGGTGGCTCGGAGCTTCGTGGTGAATCCGAGCGGGGTGTCCCCCGACGGTGTCGACGCGGAACTGGTCCGGCGATTCCGGGCCACGAAGCCGGCTCGGCTGCGCCTGGCCGCCGCCAAGCGCGGTGACGCCCGCCCGCCGATCGTCGCTGCGGCGATGGATGAGGTGGTCCAGCTGCTCCGGAACGACCAGGTACGCCGCCTCGGCGTCGTGGTCAATCGGGTCGCCTCCGCCCATTCCATCGCGGCGGAGCTACGGCCTGCTCTTGCCGATTCCGACGATGTCGACGTGATTCTGCTGACAGGCCGCATCCGGCCGTTCGACAGAGACGACGAGGTCCAGGAAATCACCGGGCGGCTGGCGGCCGGTGTCCCACGGGGGAGCGCCGGAAGACGAGTCGCTCTCGTTGCCACCCAGTGCATCGAGGCCGGAGCCGACCTCGACCTGGATGGCCTGGTCACCGAGTGCGCGAGCCTGGACGCGTTACGGCAACGGTTCGGTCGGGTCGACCGGCTAGGGGAGCTGACCGCCCTCGGCACACCGGCCACCGGGGTGATCATCGGCCAGCGGTCGGACATCGATCCCGGATCGGACGATCCCGTCTACGGCGGGGCCCTGTCGGCCACCTGGTCCTGGTTGAACTCGCAGCCGGATCTGGACTTCGGCATCACGGGGCTACGCCTACCCGAGGATGCGGAGCTGGCCCCGCTCCTGGCTCAGCGAGCTGATGCGCCGCTGCTCCGGCATGGGGACCTGGACCGATGGGTCCAGACCCAGCCCGCTCCACGCCCCGATCCCGATCCCAGCCTGTGGCTGCACGGACTCGATTCCGCCGCCGCCGACGTTCAGCTCGTCTGGCGGGCCGACCTCACCGAGCACCTCATCCGGTCCGCCGTTGCCGATCCCATCGCCCTGGAGGGCGTGCTGGCGATCGTGAACATCTGCCCACCGGGGGCGGGCGAGGCCGTCTCGGTTCCGGTGGGTGCCTGTCGCCGCTGGCTGGCTCGTCGCGAGACGCTGGCCGTGGCGGACGTCGACGGTGCGGAGAGGTCCACCGAGGAGGAGCCGCAACCAGGAGACGCAAACAGGCCGTGCCTGCGCTGGCTGGGCGAGGAGAGCGAGGTCCTTGAGTCCCCGTCCTCGATCAGACCTGGCGACGTGCTTGTAGTCCCGGCCGAGTACGGCGGGTACACCCGAGGCGGGTGGAGTCCGCAGGTAAGCGCCCCCGTCACGGACCTCTCGCATCGCGTCGACATCGAGCAACGACGACGGGTCACCTTGCGACTAGTTGCTGTTTTGTGGCCGGGGTATCCGCCGCCCCCGATGCCACCGGGAGACGAAGACGTCGACGCGGCAGCCGGCGATGTCGGAGACGCTACGACGAGGATCCGCGAGTGGCTCACGGCAGGTCCCGACGACACTGGCCCGGCGGGGCGCGCGCCAATGTGGTGGACCGAGGCATCGACGTGGTTGCTCAAGCATCGATTCCAGGTGCGGGTAGAGCGGCTCCCGGAGCCGGCCTACGTCGTCATCGGCCGTCGCCCACTGCCCGCGGGCCCGGCCGATGCGGAGACCGTCGATTCGGAGGCGGACACCAGCGCGTTCACGTCGGTGGAGGTCGGCCTGGACGAGCACCTCATCGGTGTTGGTCTGCTTGCAGGGCGGCTGGCGCGCAGCTGTCACCTGCCGGCGACCGTGGCCGACGACATTGAGTTGGCCGGGAGGATGCATGACCTCGGCAAGACCGATCCGCGATTCCAGCTCATGCTGCACGGTGGTGACGAAGTCGCGGCGGCGCTCGCCACTCGCCCCCTGGCCAAGTCCGGCATCGCCCTCAGTGATCGGCGGACCCGTCTGATGGCTGTCCAGCGCAGCGGCTATCCCCGGGGTATGCGGCACGAGATCAGCAGCGTCGACATGATCCAGCACTGCCAGCAGCTCGAAGAACAGGCGAGCGACTGGGATCTGGTCCTGCACCTCGTGGCCAGCCACCACGGTCAGGCTCGGCCGTTCGCTCCACCGATCGTCGACCCGGCTCCGATACTGCTGACCCATCGCGTTGACGGGCTCGATCTCCGGGGCTGCAGCGGGCACCAGTTGGCGTCGTTCGACTCCGGGATCGCCGAACGGTTCTGGCGGATGGTCCGCCGATACGGGTGGTTTCGACTGGCCTGGTTCGAGGCGATCCTGCGGCTTGCCGATCATCGCCGAAGCGAGCAGGAACAACGCGAGATCGGTGCCGATGATGACTGAACTCCGGCTATCCGGCCTGATCGGGACCAATCCGCTTGGGCTGTTCGCGGCGCTTGGCGCGATCGACGTCGTACGTCGGTCCGGCCGGCCTGGCCGCCTGCGATGGACCGAGGACATCGAACCTCAAGCGGTGCTCGAGGGCGTGGTTGACCTGGACACCCTGGCGGCCCTGATCGACGCCGATCGCGCGACCTGGATGTCCTCACCCGTTCTCACCTGGGGCCCCGATGGCACCGCTATGGCTGACCTCAAGCTGAACCAAAGCGATCTCCGAGCCTGGACCTCGGCGGTCGTCAGCGCGGGGGACCGTTGCCACTCGGACCTGCAGGGCGCTCTCGTGGCCGAGGGCGGCCTCGCGGGCAAGGGTGAGTCGAAGCCAACGCATTTCCACTTCACTGCCGGACAGCAGAAGTTCCTGCTGATGGCTCGCGAACTGGCCTCGCTGGTCACCGCCACCGACGCACGGATCGCTCTTAACGGACCATGGCCCCGCAGCTCCGTGCTTCCCGTGCTGGGCTGGGAAGCTGGCGGCGATCGGGTGTATGCCCTGCGTGGCACCGATCCATCCACCGACAAGAAGACCGGAACCCCCGGCGCCGACTGGTTGGCCTTCCTCGGACTCACATTCTTCCCGGTCGCCGCGAGGCACGGACGGCTCGAGACGACGGCTTGTTCGACCGGCTGGAAGCAAGGATGGTTCCGGTGGCCCCTCTGGACGAGTGCCTTGACCCCGGATGTCATCAGGTCTGTCCTGGCCGACGAGACGCTGTGGGGCCTCGACGACACGCACTTGCGCCTACGCGGCGTCGCCCGGGTGATGCAGGCGCCGATTCGGCGAACGGATCAGGGGGGATACGGCAGTTTCGGAGCAGCCGCCGAGTTCCTGCCCGAGCTGGCCCCGCGACATCTTCGTGTCGCGCCGCAGCAACGGCCGGCGAACGTTTCCTCGTTCGGCACGACACCGTCGGCGGGTTGAGCCGTGGACACCCCGGCGGAGATGGAGCCGATCCCAGCCCGAATGGTCAACGAGTACGTGTACTGCCCCCGATTGTTCTACCTCGAGTACGTCGACCGCCTGTTCGCTGAGAACGACGACGTGGCCCAGGGCCGCTACGCCCATCGGCGGGTCGACTCACCCACCGGTGATGTTGATCGGCTTCCGGCGCATCCGGCCATGCAGGCGCGATCGCTCTGGCTGTCCTCGGAGGCGTTGGGCCTGTCGGCGCGGATCGATCTCGTCGAGAGCCACGGGGAGGCCGTCGTGCCAGTGGACTACAAAAAGGGTAAGGCGCCCACGCAAGGTGTCTGGCCGAGCGACGAGGTCCAGGTCGGCGTACAGGTGCTGCTCCTGCGCGACCACGGCTACCGGTGTGACCGAGCGGCCGTGTGGTACGAGGGCGGCCGGGAGCGCCGCTACGTGGACTTCGATGACGGCTTGGCCGACCGGTCCGCCTGCTCACCGACGAGATGCGGGAGGTGGCCGCGGCCTCCCGGGCGCCGTTGCCGCTGATCAACAGTCCCAAGTGCTGGCGTTGCTCCTTGGTCACCTTGTGCCTGCCGGACGAGACCAATGCGCGACTGGCGCGTACCGAGTTGCGGCCGCGTCGCATCGTGCCGCGAGACCCTGACCATCGCCCGCTGTACGTCACCGAACCCGGGTCGTACGTCGGCGTCTCCCGGGGCCGGGTCGAGGTGACCCGCGAGCGCGAAAAGCTGGACTCCGTGCGGCTCATCGACGTGTCTCAACTGAGCGTTTTCGGACGAGTGCAAGTCAGCACGCAAGCGCTGGGCGAGTTCTTCGCCCGCGACGTGCCGGTCTTCTACTTCTCATACGGAGGATGGTTGCAGGGCAGCGCGACGGGGCTGCCGGCCAAGAACGTGGAACTGCGCCGACGGCAGATCATCGGCGCGGCGGACTTCAGCGGTCGAGCGGCCGCCCGCATGGTCGAGGGAAAGATTCGCAACAGTCGGACCATGCTCCGCCGGAACGCGCGAGGTGACGCGTCTCGTGCGGTGGCGCAACTCGGCCCGTTGGGGGCCGCGGCCGCACGGGCCACCGCGTCTGCCGAGCTTCTCGGGCTCGAGGGAACGGCGGCGAGGCTCTACTTCGCGGAGTTCTCATCGATGCTGAGGCCGGATCTGCAAAGTCTGCCTGCGTTCGACTTCAGCGGTCGGAACCGGCGGCCGCCGCGTGACCCGGTCAACGCGGTCCTGTCGTTCTGCTACGCCATGCTGGTCAAGGATCTGCTCGGGGTGCTGTTGGCGGTCGGATTCGATCCCTATCTGGGGGTGTACCACAGGCCAAGGTTCGGCCGCCCCGCGTTAGCGCTGGACCTCGCCGAGGAGTTCCGACCCCTCATCGCCGACTCGGTGACGCTGACGGTGCTCAACAACGGTGAGGTCACGGCCGAGGACTTTCTCTCCCGGGCCGGTGGAGCTCAGCTCACCGCGGACGGTCGTCGGTCCGTCTTGCGCGCGTACGAGCGCCGCCTGGCGCAGGAGGTGACCCATCCGGAGTTCGGATACCGGATCTCCTACCGGCGCATCCTGGACGTGCAGGCCCGAGTCCTGGCCGCCCACCTGCTCGGTGAGCTGCCCGAGTACGTGCCGTTCGTGACGCGGTAGCGCCATGCGGCGTCGGTACCTTGTGGCCTACGACATCTCCGATCCGAAGCGACTCCGCCGGGTCTGCAAGACCATGGAGGGATACGGCGAACGGCTCCAGTACTCCGTCTTCCTTTGTGACCTCAACGGCATGGAGCTTGTCGGCATGAAGACCGACGTGGGCCTCGTGATGAACTTCGCCGAGGACTCGGTGGTCATTATCGACCTCGGAGAACCCGGTACCGGTCGAACGATCGAGTTCCTCGGAGCACATCGACCACTGCCGCGCTCAGGAGCCCGGATAGTCTGACCGCGAGCACTCGCGATGTGACCTCCTAGGCGGAGACCGCTCGCACCCAGGTCAACCAGCCGATCGCACCTTGAAACCTCAACAGTGAACCGCTCCAGGCGCCAACTGCCGGGGACCGCTCGCAGAGCCTGACGAGGGACCAGCTAGCGTGCGGCGTGTCTGGCGAGCCCTTCTCCCGGCCGGTTCGGTCGGGCCTCATTGCAGCTTGATCACCTGCTCAGCGGTGTAAATCCACCGCTCCTTCTCCCGGCCGGTTCGGTCGGGCCTCATTGCAGCCGCAGTAGCGGGATGTTGACGATCGGTTCGGGGGTCCTTCTCCCGGCCGGTTCGGTCGGGCCTCATTGCAGCGGGAACACCGCCGGAGCCGCGCTGAGCAGCGCCGTCAGCTTCTCCCGGCCGGTTCGGTCGGGCCTCATTGCAGCGTTCCAGGTGCTGCATGGCGGCCTGCCGGTGTACGACTTGCTTCTCCCGGCCGGTTCGGTCGGGCCTCATTGCAGCAGGTTGTTCTTCGGGGCCTTCTCGGTCGCCGTTGGGGGCTTCTCCCGGCCGGTTCGGTCGGGCCTCATTGCAGCGACAACTGACCTGCCGGTCCCGTACGACGCGCTGAGTCTTCTCCCGGCCGGTTCGGTCGGGCCTCATTGCAGCCCGCGGATGTCGAACCCCTGGATCAGCCCGCCCTCAGCTTCTCCCGGCCGGTTCGGTCGGGCCTCATTGCAGCCGGCCGCCGTCCTACTACGCCGACCCCTGCTACCGCTTCTCCCGGCCGGTTCGGTCGGGCCTCATTGCAGCATTCGGGCCCAGGTGGCGGCGTTCAGCATGGTGGCCGTGCTTCTCCCGGCCGGTTCGGTCGGGCCTCATTGCAGCGGCCAGTCGGCGTACGGCATGTCTTCCTCTTTCTGCTTCTCCCGGCCGGTTCGGTCGGGCCTCATTGCAGCGGTTGGGTGCGGGAAGACGACGACGGGCTGTGGGTCCGCTTCTCCCGGCCGGTTCGGTCGGGCCTCATTGCAGCCAGTTCCTCACGTGAATGTCGATGCCCGGCGGAACCACTTCTCCCGGCCGGTTCGGTCGGGCCTCATTGCAGCACGTTGTCCGCCGCGGTCGGGGTGATCCCGGCGTGCGCCTTCTCCCGGCCGGTTCGGTCGGGCCTCATTGCAGCGCGGAGACGTTGATGCCGGCCGCCATGCCCACGACGGCTTCTCCCGGCCGGTTCGGTCGGGCCTCATTGCAGCCTCGCAGATGACGCAGGTCGTTGTCATACCCCTATTGCTTCTCCCGGCCGGTTCGGTCGGGCCTCATTGCAGCAAGGCCGGGTACGTCGTGCGTGACGCCCGAGGGGTGCTTCTCCCGGCCGGTTCGGTCGGGCCTCGTTGCAGCTCACGGGCCAGTGCACGTAGCTCGCGGATCGTCATGCTTCTCCCGGCCGGTTCGGTCGGGCCTCATTGCAGCGACGGCGGGAAGGTCGCGCTGTCCGGGGCGGCACGCTTCTCCCGGCCGGTTCGGTCGGGCCTCATTGCAGCTTCGTCCAGCCCCGCACCCGTTCGCTGCCGGCGGAGCTTCTCCCGGCCGGTGCGTTCGGGCCTCATTGCAGCGGAAATTCCGCCGAGGCCTACGGCGCGGCAACCGCCGGCTTCTCCCGGCCGGTTCGGTCGGGCCTCATTGCAGCGCTTTGCTCG
>JBPCOF010000078.1:0-2871 GCA_051000515.1 Geodermatophilaceae bacterium | reverse complement strand
AGGACCGTCGGCAGGCGCGGCTGGCCGGCGGAGCGTAGCTCCCTCGGCCAGGTCAGCCCTGGTGACCGAAGCGCTCGCTGAGGTGATCGACCAAGCCGTGGCAGGCCTGCTCGACCACGTCCAGTGTCTGGTCGAAGGCAGCGTCGTCTTGGCCGTACGGGTCCGCAACGTCCAAGCCTGACCTGCTACCGGGGGCGAAGTCGCGCAGCAGCGCTACCTCCGGCCGCTCGGCTGCGGGGCGACTATCCAACAGGTGCTCGATGTCGCGGACGTTGGCGGAGTCCAGAGCGACCAGCAGGTCGAAGTCAGCCAGGAGCGATTCGGTCAATTGCCGCGCGCGGTGCTGGCTGACGTCGAAGCCGCGCCGGCCCAGCGCCCGTAGCGATCCTGGGTTCGCCGGACTTCCGACATGCCAGTCACCGGTACCGGTACTGCTCACCTCGACCCGGTCGGCCAACCCAGCTTCGTCGAGCAGCGCTCGGGTGACCACCTCGGCCATCGGCGAGCGGCAGATGTTGCCGAGACAGACGAAGCAGATCCGGTAGGCCGAAGTCACCGGCCGAAGCAAACCAGATGAGCCGATCCGAGCGGGACAGTATGGTTTCCCTGCCGTCGCGTCGATCCTCCGGCGTCGGACAAACGCCGTCGAAGGGCCGACCACCGATGCAGCAGATCGATCCGTCATTCACCGCGCTCCCGCTCCGGGAACTCGCCGACGCGGCGTTGAGCCGGGCGCGGGAGCTCGGCTGTACACACGCGGACCTGCGGGTCGAGAAGGTCCGGACCCAGAACATCAGCACGCGAGACGCCCGGCTCGAGTCGGCCACCGACGGTGAGGACGCGGGACTGGCCGTACGCGTGGTCTACGAGGGGACATGGGGCTTCGCCGCCGGCATGGCGCTGACCACCGACGAGGCTGATCGGCTGGCCGAACAGGCAGTGGCAGTGGCCCGCGTCTCGGCCGCGATCAACACCGATCCGGTGGAGCTCGCGCCCGAGCCGGCCTATCCCGATGCGGTATACGTCTCGGCGTACGAGATCGACCCCTTCACCGTTTCCGATCCGGACAAGATCGCGCTGCTGATCGACTGGTCCGAGCGCCTGATGTCAGCCGACGGCGTGGAGCATGTGCAGTCCAGCGTGATGCTGGCCAAGGACCAGAAGTTCTACGCCGATCTGAGTGGGACCTCGACGATCCAGCAGCGAGTCCGGGTGCATCCGGCGCTGACCGCCGTCGCCGTCGACCGCTCCTCGGGAGCCTTCGAGACAATGCGCACCCTGGCAGCACCGGCCGCACGGGGTTGGGAGTATCTCACCGGTGATCTGGTCGACTGGGCGGGCGAACTCGCCGAGATCCCAGAGTTGCTACGAGAAAAGATCAAAGCGCCTTCGGTGCAGGCCGGACGATACGACCTGATCGTGGATCCGTCGAACCTGTTCCTCACCATCCACGAATCGATCGGACATGCCACCGAGCTGGATCGGGCGCTGGGTTATGAAGCGGCGTACGCCGGTACGTCGTTCGCCACGCTCGACAAGCTCGGCACCCTGCAGTACGGATCCCGCCTGATGAACGTGACCGGTGACCGCAACGACGAGTACGGCCTGGCCTCGGTCGGGTACGACGACGAGGGCGTGGCCGCCCAGCAGTGGGACATCGTCAAGGACGGCGTGCTGGTCGGCTACCAGCTGGATCGGAACATGGCTCGGCTCAAGGGGTTCGGACGTTCCAACGGTTGCGCGTTCGCCGACTCGCCCGGTCACGTACCGGTGCAGCGGATGGCGAACGTGTCATTGCAACCGGCGCCGGACGGTCCGACGACGCAGGAGATGATCGCCGGAGTCGAACGTGGCATCTACGTCGTCGGTGACAAGAGTTGGTCGATCGACATGCAACGCTACAACTTCCAGTTCACCGGGCAGCGGTTCTACAAGATCGAATCCGGCCGGCTCGCCGGTCAGCTGCGTGATGTCGCCTACCAGGCGACGACCACCGAATTCTGGGGGTCGATGTCGGTGGTCGGCGGGCCGTCGACCTATGTCCTGGGCGGCGCATTCAATTGCGGCAAGGCCCAACCGGGGCAGGTGGCGGCGGTCAGCCATGGCTGTCCCAGTGCCCTGTTCGACGGGGTCAACATCCTCAACACGGTGACGGAGGGCGGGCGATGAGCACGGCGGTTCAGATGATCAGCGCGCAGGAGATTGCCGAGCAGGCGCTGTCCCTGTCGCAGGCCGACGACTGCATGGTCGTGGTCACCGAGCGCTCGGAGGCCAACCTGCGCTGGGCGAGCAACAGCCTGACCACCAACGGGGCGATGCGTTCCCGCCAGGTGGCAGTCGTGTCCATTGTGGACGGTGGGAGTGGCGCGGCCTCCGGCACCGTTTCGCGGAGCGGTTCGCCGGACCTGGCCGAACTGGTGGCCGCCTCCGAGCAGGCCGCCCGGGACGCGGGTCCCGCCGAAGACGCGATGCCGTTGATCAGTGAGGCCACCGGCGGCGGCGACTGGTCCGCGGACCCGGCCGAGACCTCGATCGACGTTTACTCCAGCTTCGCCCCGGACCTCGGCAGTGCCTTCGGAGATGCCGCCGCCGGTGGCCGGCTGCTGTTCGGGTTCGCCGAGCACATCGTCACCTCGACCTACCTGGCCAGCTCCACCGGGTTGCGGTTGCGCCACGACCAGCCGACCGGGCGGGTCGAGCTCAATGGGAAGTCTCCTGGCTTCTCCCGATCGGTGTGGGCCGGGGCTGCCACCCAGGACTTCTCCGACATCTCGGTCGGCTCGCTGACCGACGAAATTGCCACCAAGCTCGGCTGGAGCGAGCGCCGGATCGACCTCGAGCCCGGCCGGTACGAGACCCTGCTGCCCCCCT
>JBPCOF010000061.1:0-5544 GCA_051000515.1 Geodermatophilaceae bacterium | reverse complement strand
GGCTCAGCGTCAGAGCCCGCAAAGCACAACCGTTCTGCCTTCAGTGCGGAACCGATCAGGACCTCACCCTCCACCACACCGAGGAAGCGTGGCGGCGCCACTACGCCGGCAAGCCCGCACGCCTATCGGACTACGAGGTGTTATGCCACCGGCACAACGTCGAGAAGGGCTCGACCCGATGATGTGCTGCATGCCTGACTGCGGCAAGCAGGCCCGCAGCCGAGGATGGTGCGGCGCGCACTATGAACGCTGGCGGTTGAGGGGAAGCCCGACAGTGCAGCGCCCGCGAGTAGCCTGCCTTGACGCCAACGGCTACCTCGTGCGCCGGCTAGCCGGACCGCACCCGCTGGCCGACAACCAAGGCCGCGTGTACGAGCACCGCCTCGTGCTCTACGCCGTGCTCGGTCCCGGCACCTTCCCGTGCCACTGGTGCCGGAAGCCTGTCGATTGGGACGAACGCACTCTGCACGTTGACCACCTGGACGACGACAAGACGAACAACAACCCGGCCAACCTCGTGCCCTCGTGCCTCGTGTGCAACGTCCGCCGCGCTCAGTGTGGACGCGACCGGCACGGACTGTGGCGTTCCGCTCTCGATACCCACCCCGGGTACGGCTCAACGAAGCAAGCAGAGACTGAGGTAGAGGCCGAGAATCGGTTACACATCGAGGTCCGTCGATGAGAGCCGGCCCGAAGGGTGCTCCGAAGGGTGCTCCGCTGCCAGTGGCGGACCTGCCGGAGTCCGGCTCGGCTCGGGTGGCCGCGTTCATCGAGGCGTACTGCCGGGTCGTGAAGGGTGGCACCGGGAACCCGGCGGGTGAGTTGATCCGGCTCCGGCCGTGGCAGCGGGACATTCTGACCGGCTTGTATGACCCCGTGCCGCGCCCGCGTCAGGGTCTGGTGTCGGTGGGCCGCAAGAACGGCAAGAGCCTGCTCGGCGCGGCTCTGGCGCTGTATCACCTGCTCGCCGATGGGGAGGAATCCGCCGAAGTCCTGTTGGCGTCCTCGGATGAGCGGACTGCTCGGGTGATCTTCAACGTGGCCCGGCGGATGGTCGAGCTCGATGAGCGGATGTCCGGTGTGCTGCAGGTGTTTCAGGACCGGCTGTATCACCCTGGCAGCGATTCTGTGTTGGAGGCGTTGCCGGCGGACGGCTCCCGCATTCAGGGACGCAACCCGAGCGCTTCTCTAGTTGACGAGGTGCATGTGACCCACCCGGACACCTGGGATGCTCTGGCGTTGGCTGGTGGGACCCGTGCCCGGCCGCTGACGTTGGGTTTGTCCACCGAGTGCGGGAACGACCCGGACAATCTGATGGTGCGGCTGGTCGATCACGGCCGGTACGGCGCCGATCCGGGTTTCTTCTTCGCCGAGTTCACCGCCCCCGCAGGGTGCGGTCTGCACGACCGGGAGGCGTGGGCCGCCGCGAATCCGCAACTCGGCGACACCCTCGACCCCGAGCATCTGGCCGCGCTCGTGAAGACAACCAGGGAGCCGGCTTTCAGAAGGTTCCATCTCAACCAGCGGGTCTCAGCGGCCGGTTCGTGGCTGCCCGCCGGCGCCTGGGATGCCTGCCGGGAGGACCGGACCATTCCGGACGGCTCCGATGTGGTGATCGCCTGCGACGGCAGCTACAGCGGTGACAGCACTGCGCTCGTGGTCGCCACGGTCGAGGCCCGCCCGTACGCCGACGTGGTGAAGGTGTGGGAGTCCCCCGCCGACGACCCCGACTGGCGGGTGCCGATCGGCGATGTGGAGGCCGCGATCCGCGAAGCGTGCAAACGCTGGCACGCCGTCGAGGTCGTCTTTGACCCGTTCCGGTTCGCCAGGACGATGCAAGTTCTCGAAGCTGAGCGGCTGCCCGTGGTCGAGTTCAACTGGACCCCGCACCGGATCACCCCGGCTACTTCCGACCTGTACCGGGCCGTCCTCGGCCGAGACCTCACCCATTCCGGTGACCCCGACCTGGCGCGGCATGTGGCTAACGCCGTGGTGATCGAGGACTCCCGTGGTGTGCGGCTGGCGAAGGACAAACGCGGCTCCCGTCGCCGTATCGACCTGGCCGCCGCTCTGCTGATGTGCCATTCCCGCGCCACCTGGCGCGCCCGCAAACCAACCCGAAGGCGAGTAGTGAGCTACTGATGACCACCCTTGACACCCTGGCCCTGTTGGGCCGCAAGCTCGACGAGACCACCCCCGCACTGTCCACACTGGACACCTACTGGACCGGCACCCAACCCGCCGCGTTCCTGTCGCCCACCGCTCAGGAAGCGTTACAGAACCGGCTCAGGTCCCTGACCGTGAACTTTCCGAGGCTGGCCGTGACTTCCCTGGCCGAGCGGTTGCAGATCACCGGGTTTCGTACGACCCCGGACGATCCCGGTGACGACGCGCTGGCGCATCTGGACGGCTAACCGGATGGTCGACGCATCCGCTCAGGCACATGTTGACGCCCTGGTCTACGGGCGCAGTTTCGTCATCGTCTGGGCCGGGCGGACCCCTGATGTTCCGAGGGTCACCGTCGAGTCGGCCCGTCAAGTGGCCGTCGTTCGTGACCCGGCGACCCGCGACGTGACCGCAGCGTTCAAGCGGTGGACAGCGGACAACCGGGCGCATGCCGTCGTTTACCAGCCGGACCGGATCACCCGGTACACGTCGGCCGCGTTCATCCCCGAGGGTGGGAGCCTGCCGCCCACGGTGACCGGCTGGGCCGTCGCCGAAACGATCCGTAACCCGTTGGGTGTGGTCCCTGTGGTGCCGATCGTGAACCGTGGCCGACTCCTCGACCTCGACGGAGTATCCGAGATGGCCGACCTCCTCGACCTGGCCGACGCGATCACGAAACTGCACACCGACGCCCTCGTGACCAGCGAGTATTACGCCCGCCCCCGGCGCTGGGTCACCGGCCTGGAGATCGTCGAGGACGCTCTCGGGAACCCGGTCAACCCGTTCGCCTCCGAGCAGGACCGGGTATGGCAGTCCGAGGCCCCCGAAACCAAGTTCGGCCAGTTCGACCCCGCCCGCCTCGACGGGTACGGCGACCTGATCGCCACCCTGACGCAGGAGATCGGCGCCCTGAGTGGTTTGCCGCCGCACTACTTGGGTTTGCACGGTGACCAGCCCGCCAGTGCGGACGCGATCCGCAGTGCTGAAGCGTCCCTGGTGGCGCGTGCGTTCGAGCGTCAGCGCAGCTTCGGCCAGTCCTGGGACGACGTGGCCCGGCTCATCGTCGCCGTACGCGACGGGGTGGACCCGGCGACCGTGGACGCCTCGACCGTGTGGGCGAACCCGGAGACCCGGACCCCGGCGCAGGCCGCCGACGCCGCCGCGAAACTCGCCGGGATCGGCGTACCGCTGGCCACTTTGCTGGCCGACCAGCTCGGCTACTCACCGTCGCAGATCGAACGTATCGAGGCCATCCGCGAACGCGAACAAGCGGACCCGATCACAGCCGCTCTGCTACGTGACCTGAACAAGCCCAATCCGACAACGGAGGTAACCGCATGATGATCGCCCGTATCGAACAGCCCGCTGAGAGCGACGCTGAGACCACAGAACCGGAAGCCCCGACCACAAACACCCCCGAGGACACGGCAGACGGTACAGACGAGCCGGACACCTTCCCCCGCACCGTCGTTGAGGAGCTGCGCCGAGAGAATGCCCGCTATCGCACCCGCGCCGGACAGGCCGACGACATGGCCCAGCGGTTGCACACCGAGTTGATCCGGGCAACCAACCGGCTCGCCGACCCGAGCGACCTGCCGTTCGAGGAGAACCACCTCGAAGACGTGTCCATCCTCGACGCCGCGATTGACGATCTGCTCAGTCGCAAGCCGCACCTGGCATCCCGCCGACCCTCCGGTGACATAGGCCAAGGCGCCACCGGCCAGACCGATACCGTCGACTTGGCGGGGCTGCTCAGAGCCCGCGCCGGATAGCCTCGCGCCCGCGCACGCGTGGGGCTGACCGTGAATGTGCACCGGGGGCACGGCATCATCGGCTCCCGCGGGTCGGGTGGGCATCAGTGGACCCGCGGCCGCATTGACCAAGCCCTACAGGACCGCCTCGTGCGGGATGTGGCCGCGAAGCTCGACGCCCAGTTCTTCTCAGCCTCCGGTGACGGCATCCTGACCCCCCGAGGACTGTTCTCCTACCCCGGCACGCAGACGTTGGCCGTGGGTGGCGCCCTCACTTTGGACAAGATGCTCGACGCCGAAGGGATGATGCTGGCCGCGAATGTCGACCCGTCACGGCTGCGTTGGCTGCTGACCAGCCGGGACTTCGTGCGGTTGCGGCAGGTCAAGGACACCACCGGCCGCTACATCGTCCAGCCCGACGCGACCGAGGCCGGCGCGTACCGCCTACTGGGTCATGGGGTCACGGTCACGAACCGGGTACCGAACACCGTGGCGACCCCGCCGACCGGGCGGGCCGCGCTCGTGGACTTCTCGCAGATCGCGGTTGCTCGTGACCTGGCCCCTTCGGTGAAGATCCTGGATCAGACGTTCGCCGACTGGGATCAGCAGGCCATCCGCGTCGTTGCGAGGTATGACGCGGCGCCGATGAACGCTCAGGCGATCGTCACCCTGACCGGTATCACCGTCTAAGCCGGTGGCCGCCTACACCCCGGCCGACCTCGCCGCGCACCTACAGACCAACCTCGACACCGCAAGCGCCGTGCTGGCCCTGAAGGTCGCCACCGATGTCGTGTTCACCTACACCCGAGGCCAAGGATTCAACGCTGTCACCGGAGCACCCGGTGATGACCTGGCCGCCGTGGCCCTCACGGTGGCCGGGCGCATCTACACGAACCCGGCGGCAACCGAGATGACCTCGATCGACGACTACACGGTCAGGTATGCGGCCTTCAACGGCTGGACCCTGCCCGAGCTTGCGGTGCTGAACACCTACCGGCGTAGGACCGCCTAGAGCACGGCGTCAAGCCCACCCGCCCGGCGTAGGTATGGCGTCCGGGACCACGGGAGGTATGGCAGGAGAGCGGTCCTCACTTTGCCGCATTGACCCTGCCAGCGCCGCCGATGATGCCCCGGAACCTGCCACGGTGACCGGGGCATCATCACGTCGGCACGCGTCCGAGCGGGTACCCTTCCGGGGTGACACCGGGGCGAGTTTCAGAGGTCTGGTGAGTAGGAAAGGACTAGAGGGTCTACGGTCCGGAAACCGTTGCGAGACAAGCGCTTTAGCACAGCGCTAACGGGTCGAGACCTCATAATCCTTCGGTCCTGGGTTCAAGTCCCAGTCGCCCCACTGGCCACGACGGTCCGCACAGTCCGCAGCCCACGGGGTGGAAGGACGTTGTGAGGTACGCCGATCGCACCGAAGCGGGCCAGCGGCTGGCCGCTGCGCTGGAGCATGTTCGAGATCAGGAGGTAGTCGTCTGCGGGCTGCCCCGCGGCGGCATACCCGTGGCCTACGAGGTGGCCCTCGCCCTGGGTGCGCCCTTGGACGTGATCGTCGTACGCAAGCTCGGCTATCCCGGCCAGCCCGAGTTGGCGATGGGGGCGGTCGGCGAAGCCGGTGCCC
>JBPCOF010000033.1:0-17315 GCA_051000515.1 Geodermatophilaceae bacterium | reverse complement strand
CAGGCTGAGCCTGCGTTACTCCGGCGACGATCCTTCGCTGGTCACCGTCGCCGGCATCCGGCTCGCAAATGTGCACCAATGGCGAGCCGAGTACGGCGTTGCCGACGGGATCTACGCCCAGGCCCTGGAAGGTGCGCCGGACGGGTACCGCTCGTTCGCGTGTCAGCACGCGGGCAAGAGCCGGTACGAGCAGGGCGATGCCGACGCAGCGATCCGGCACTTCGAGAACGCCGTACGACTGCGCTCGTCGGGCCCATCGGACCTCCTGGCCGCAGCCGAACAGGCACTCGAAGCCGCCTACCGACTAAAGAATGACACAGATCTGTCAGAGTTGTAGCGTCAAACTCTGCCACAATGCTGTAAGGTCATCGAGGATGGATTCAGCAACGGTGCACACAGCCGCCCAGACCACCGGCTGGTCGGTGCGCATGCTGCACTACCTCGATGCGGCCGGACTGGTCAGCCCGCCGCGCAGTGCCGGTGGCTACCGGCTCTACGGCGAGCACGAGATCGCGCACCTGCGTGAACTGCGCCAACTACTCGCTGATCACGACCTCCGACCGGCCGATCTGCAGGTCGCCCTGCGGCTGCGCAGTGAGCCAGCACTTCGGCATGCAGTCGATGGATGGCTCGACGCGGCAACCGACCCATCCGCGACCGTCGGAGCCCCACACGCACGTGAAAGTGACCATGAGGACCAAGGCGCGGCCGGTCGGCCGACCGTACGCGACCCCGCCACCTCCTGGCTGCGCTTCGAGCAGGACAAGCATTCCCGAGCACTTCTGAGCCACAACAAACCCTAGGAGAACCCATGACCGCCCCGACCACGACGACCCCGGCCAGCTCCGCGCCAATCGGCACCGAGCGACGCACCCTTGGTGCCGATGACTTCAAGGTCGCCGATCTCTCGCTGGCCACCTTCGGCCGCAACGAGATCCGGCTTGCCGAGAACGAGATGCCGGGCCTGATGTCGCTGCGCGAGGAGTTCGGCCCCAGCCAGCCGCTGGCAGGTGCGCGCATCGCCGGCTCCCTGCACATGACCGTGCAGACGGCCGTACTGATCGAGACCCTCACCGCGCTCGGCGCCGACGTGCGCTGGGTCAGCTGCAACATCTTCTCCACCCAAGACCACGCCGCAGCCGCGGCCGTCGTGGGTCAGGGCAGCCCCGACGCGCCGACGGGTACGCCGGTCTTCGCCTGGAAGGGGGAGTCCCTGGACGAGTACTGGTGGTGCACCGACCAGCTGTTCAAGTTCACCGACGGACAGGGCCCGAACATGATCCTTGATGACGGTGGGGACGCGACGTTGCTCGTGCACCGCGGCGTGGAGTTCGAGGCGGCCGGCGTGGTCCCCAACCCGGACACCGCCGAGTCGGAGGAGTACGCGGTCATCCTCAAGCTGCTGACCCGCAGCCTTTCCGAGACCCCGGACCGGTGGACCAGGATCGCGGCCGACATCAAGGGCGTCTCCGAAGAGACGACCACTGGCGTCATGCGGCTCTACGAGTTCGCTCGGGCCGACAAGCTGCTCTTCCCGGCGATCAACGTCAACGACTCGGTCACCAAGTCCAAGTTCGACAACCTCTACGGCTGCCGCCACTCGCTCATCGACGGCATCAACCGCGCAGTCGACGTCATGATCGGCGGCAAGGTCGCCGTCGTTCTCGGGTACGGCGACGTGGGCAAGGGCTGCGCGGAAAGCCTTCGCGGACAAGGCGCTCGGGTGATCGTCACCGAGATCGATCCGATCTGCGCCCTGCAGGCGTCGATGCACGGCTACCAGGTGGCTCGGCTCGAAGACGTGATTAGCACCGCGGACATCTTCATCACCTCGACGGGTAACAAGGACATCGTCACCGCCGAGGACATGGGCAAGATGAAGCACCAGGCGATCGTGGGCAACATCGGCCACTTCGACAACGAGATCGACGTCGTCGGACTCGGCCGCGCTCCCGGCATCGTCCGGAACACCATCAAGCCGCAGGTCGACGAGTGGACCTTCTCCGACGGCCACTCGATCATCATGCTGTCCGAAGGCCGGCTGCTGAACCTCGGTAACGCGACGGGTCACCCGAGCTTCGTGATGTCGACCTCGTTCACCAACCAGGTGCTCGCCCAGATCGAGCTGTTCGCACACGGCGAGCGGTATGAGACCGACCAGCCGCAGGTGTACGTCCTGCCGAAGGCACTCGACGAGAAGGTCGCTCGGCTACACCTCGACGCCCTCGGGATCCAGCTCACCGAACTTTCCAAGGAGCAGGCCGCCTACATCGGCGTCGACGTGGCGGGCCCGTACAAGTCCGACCACTACCGCTACTGAGCGACGCGGACATCCCAAGCGGCACAACGGCTGGAGAGCCGACCACGACCGCCGCCGGGGGGGTGGAGGCGATCGATCGGATCGCCTCCGCCCGCCGGGACATGCCTCTTGTTGTGGGCATACCGGCTCGGCACCCCGCACCTGGCCCGCTGTCCGGCCGGTTGGTCGCGGCGTGCGTGCATCTCACCCCAGAGACCGTCGTTCTCGTAGAGGCGCTGCGCGGGCTTGGTGCGCGGGTGCGACTCTGCGCTGCCAACCCACTGTCCACTCAGGACGGTGTCGCTGCCCAGCTACGTCGGATGCCGGGTGTCGAGGTCGTTGTGGGCACTGCTGACTGGGACGGCTACCGGTGGGCGGTGGACGAGGTCGCCGCGCAGGGTGCCGATCTGGTCATCGACGACGGCGCCGACCTCATCTTGACCATCGAGGGCAATCCGCCGGACGGGGACCGGCGGTTGTTGGGAGCTTGCGAGAACACCTCCACCGGAGCGCTCAGGCTGCAGACCGCTCAGGAGGCCGGTGGTCTCACGGTCCCGGTCTTCGCGATCACACGGAGCGCTGCCAAACGGCTGTACGACGACCTGCACGGAACCGGTCAGTCCGTCCTGGACGCGCTGCTGCGGACGACGAACCTCTTGTTGGCCGGCCGAGTGGCCGTCGTAGCCGGATACAGCACCTGCGGTCGTGGGATCGCCAGCCGGCTCCGGGCCCTCGGCGCGCGGGTCGTGGTGACCGAGATCTCTCCGCAGGCCGCCCTCGACGCCAGTCTGGACGGACTCGCCGTGCGGCCGATGATCGAGGCCATCCGAGACGCTGATCTGGTGGTCACCGCCACCGGCAGCCGCGACGTGGTGACCGAGCAGCATCTGGCCCATGCCAAGGACGGCGTGATCCTGGCCAACGCAGGACATTTCGACGTCGAGATAGACGTCGAGTGGCTGCGCCGGTCCGGGTCGAGCACCCCCGTACGCCCCGGCTTGGAGTCCTTTTCGCTGCCCAGCGGGCAGGAAGTGCTGTTGGTCGCTGAGGGCCGCGTGGTGAATCTCGCCGCAGCCGAGGGGCACCCACCGGCCGTCATGGACGTCACCTTCGCCACCATTGCCCTCTGCCTCCTCGAACTCGGCGCTGCCCACGCGACGACTGTCAAAGCCGCTGGAGGACAGAGCTATCCAGCCGGGGTACACAGCGTGCCCCAACACATCGACACGACCATTGCCCGCCTTGCGTTGGGACAGGCGGGGGTCCGTCTCGACACAGCGACCACCGCTCAGCAGGAGTACTTGCGGACGTGGGGCGGCCCGGTGCGCACCGTCTCGGGCCGCGATCACGCAGAATAGACACTATGGTTGGTGCACGCTCCAGGGTCCTCGTCGTCGACGACGACCCGTCCCTGGCTGAGATGCTGGGAATAGTCCTGCGTGCCGAGGGTCTGGAACCGGCCTTCGTGGCCGATGGTGGACGGGCGGTCTCGGCCTTTCGCGAAGTCCGGCCCGACCTCGTCCTGCTGGATCTGATGCTGCCCGGAGCAGACGGTATGCAGATCTGTCGTGAGATCCGCCAGGAGTCCTTGGTGCCGATCATCATGCTCACTGCCAAGGCCGACACCGTTGATGTGGTCAGGGGTTTGGAAGCCGGCGCCGACGACTACGTCGTGAAGCCGTTCAAGCCGATCGAACTCGTCGCGCGGATCAGGGCGCAGATGCGCCGTACCGACACCGACCATCCGGAAACCCTCGCCATCGGCGCGGTGAGCATCGACGTCGCGGGCCACCAGGTCCACCGGGACGGAACTCCGATCCTGCTCACCCCGCTGGAATTCGACCTACTGGTCGCCCTAGCCCGCAAGCCGCGGCAGGTTTTCACCCGTGAACACCTGCTCGAACAAGTGTGGGGTTATCGGCACGCGGCCGACACCAGACTGGTCAACGTGCATGTACAGCGGCTGCGGTCCAAGGTCGAGATCGATCCGGAGCACCCTGAGGTCGTCCTCACCGTACGAGGAGTCGGCTACAAGGCCGGCCCCCCGTAATCCCGCGGCCCACACGCCCATGACCACGTCCAGGCTCACCGGCTCGCGAACCCGCCTCCATGGTGTGTTCCGCGAATTGCGGCTGCGCGCGCGAATCGCCGGACGGGCCGCCTGGCGGCACTACCGACGCTCACTGCAGCTGCGGGTGGCCATCATCACGATGGCTGTGGCCGGCGCCGCGGTCATCATCATCTCCGTCATCCTGTTCGACCAGATCCGCACCCAGCAACTGGCGGCGAAGAAGGACGCGGCCATCTCGCAGGCCGACGTCGGAGTGCAGTACGCGCGCAACCAGGTCGTCGCCGTCCCGACCGGAGACCCACGCTCCATCCGAGAAAGCTTGCAGCGCACAGTGGATGAACTGCGAACGCGTGGTGGGAGCGCCGGACAGTTCGCCATCGTGATGATCAACCGGGACACCCCCACTCCGTTGACCCAGCCGTCGTTCGCCGGGCTGACGCCGACCCTGCCCGAAGACCTGATCGCCGAGGTCGGTGAGGGCGCCCAGACCTACCAGTACGCGGTGATGCCGACCGACGGCGGACCAGCCGTTCCCTCGCTCGTCGTCGGCGCTCCAGTACCCAGCCAAGCCGGCTCGTACGAGCTCTACTACGTCTTTCCGCTCGACCAGGAGCAGCGCAGCCTCGAGGCAATTCGGAGCACCGTCGTGGTCTCCGGTCTGGGCCTGGTCGTCCTGGTCGCGGGGATCGGAGCCCTGGTCACCCGGCTGGTGGTCAGTCCGGTTCGGCTGGCCGCCCAGACCGCGGAACAACTGGCCTCCGGGCAACTGGAGCGGCGCCTGCCCATCCGCGGGGAGGACGACCTGGCCCGGCTCGCCGGGTCCTTCAACCGGATGGCGGCCAGCCTGCAGAAACAGATCACCCAGTTGGAAGACCTGTCCCGGTTGCAGCAGCGGTTCACCAGCGACGTCTCTCACGAACTGCGAACGCCGCTGACCACGGTGCGGATGGCCGCTGACATCCTGTACAGCGCCCGCGCCGACTTCGCCCCCGATGTTGCTCGCTCAGCCGAACTGCTGCAAACCGAACTCGGCAGGTTCGAGGGGCTGCTGACCGATCTGCTGGAGATCAGCCGCTACGACGCAGGTGCGGCCAGCTTGGTGGCCGAGCCGACCGAACTCGGGCCTCTCGTGCAAGGAGTCCTCACCACCACCGAGGCGATGGCCCAGCGGCGTGCGGCAACCGTCGTGCTGAGACTCCAGGACGAGCCGGTGATCGCCGAGATCGACTCACGGCGCATCGAGCGGATCTTGCGCAACCTCGTCCTCAACGCGATCCACCACGGCGGTGGCGGACTCATCGAGGTGACCCTGGCCGGTAACGAGGTCGCGGCGGCGGTCACGGTTCGCGATCACGGCCCGGGCATGAACGCCGAGGAGACCTCCAGGGTCTTCGACCGCTTCTGGCGAGCCGATCCGGCACGCAGTCGGCTCGGCGGCGGCACCGGGCTGGGACTGTCCATCAGCCGGGAGGACGCCCGCTTACACAATGGTTGGCTGCAGGCCTGGGGCCGTCCAGGCGAAGGCGCACAGTTTCGCTTGACCCTTCCACTCGTCCAGGGAGTGGAGCTGGAAGGCTCCCCGCTCCCCCTCGAGCCGAGAGCCGAGACGATCGCTCCCTACGACGTCGTCGTCGCACCGGTTGGGACGAGATCGTGACCGGACGTTTTCGGCTGGTGCGACTCGGTGTCTCGGCGGCCATCCTCGGGTTGGTGGTCAGCGGATGCTCGACGGTCCCGACCGCCTCCGCACCGGTGGCGATCACCCAGGTCAGTGGAGGCGTGGACGAGCCGATCGGAGTCGAGCCGCTCTCGCCAGAGCCGGGGGCGAGTCCCGAGGAAATCGTCCGTGGCTTCATCGAATCCTCGGCCAGCACAGTGCAGGGTCGTCCGGTCTCCAGGGAATACCTGACCGCCGCCCAAGCAGAGACCTGGGACGACACCGCCAGCATCACGGTCATCGAGCCGGAACTCTCGGCCGTCACCTCAGGGCCGGACAAAGCCGTACGAGTGACCGGACAGCTGGTCGGCACGGTCGATCGAGCCGGCATCTTCACTCCGGACATCGAAGCCTTCGCGATCGACCTGCCGGTGGTCCTGGAGAACGAGCAGTGGCGGATCTCCGAGCCACTCGCCGGGATCTACATCACCCGTACGGACTTCGCCCGTGCATACGAACAACGCGACATCTACTTCCTCGACGCGACCAGCCGCTTCGTCGTACCCGACCCGAGGTTCTTCGTACGTGGTGGCCGGGCGCAGTCCACCCAACTGGTCGAGCGGCTGCTTACCGGCCCGAGCCTGTGGCTGAGTCCGGCGGTGGTCAACAAACTGGCGAACATGCAACTGGTCAGCAACGTGCTGGTGACCGGCCGTCGGGCGCGCGTGGAGCTGACCCAGGACAGCGAGCGCAGCAACGAGGACCTCGAGGGGCTGTCCGCGCAACTGGCCTACACGCTGCTCGGTCAGCTCTCCATCCAGAGCATGGAGGTGACCGTCAACGGCAATTCCCTGCAGCTACCGGGCGTCGAACCAGTCCAAGAGCTCTCTGATTGGCTGAGCTTCGACCCTGATGCCGGCGCCGTCACCGGAGTGGGCCACTACATCGACGCGGGCGGCGTACGGACCCAGGACGGCAATCCCATCCCAGGCCCGGCCGGTACGGCGGCCTATGGCCTGACCAACGCCGCCGTCTCGATCGACGACAGCACCGGCGAACCGCTCTCGCTGGCCGGACTCGCGGTCAGTGGGCAGTCCTCGACGTTGTACGTCGGGCCCTACGGCGGGGAACTTCTCGAGGTGCTGCCCGGCGCTCGGCTGACCGCCCCGTCCTGGAGCACCGTGGCCGAAGAGGTCTGGACGGTCGCCAATGGCAGTGATGTCTTTCGCATCTCGACCGGCGCTGCGGGCCAGCCCGTTTCGGCTCCGGAACTGGCCGGAACCGGGGCCGTACGGGCCTTTTACTTGTCCCGGGACGGCGCACGAGCGGCGCTGATCATCGAGACTGCAGTGGGCCCAGCGCTGTTCATCGCCCGCATCGAGCGCAGCGAGGACACCATCACTGTTCGGTCCCCTGTCGCGATCGCCCCCAGCCTGACCGGCGTACAAGATGTGTCCTGGACCTCGACCGACAGCCTGATCGTCCTGGCGATCGAGCCCGGGGGCGACCAGATCGTTCCGTACACGATCGGGGTGGACGGCTGGGGGATCGCTGAACTCACCACTGACGGCCTTCCGGGGGAACCCGACGCGGTTGCCGCCGCCCCGAACCGGGCGTCGCTGGTGTCGGCCGGTGGGACCGTCTGGCAGTTCACCGGCGAGGTCTGGGCAGTGCTGATCAGAGGTCAGGCGCCGCTGCCCGGCACCGCGCCGTTCTATCCCAGCTGAGCCCCTCCACAACCTGAGCCCCTCCACAACCTGGGCCAAGCCGTCCCACTCACCTTCCCGGTCGGTCATCCTCAGTCCCGTGACAGTGATCGGCGGCAGCGACCGGCCGAGCCTGCTGTCCAGTCTGCTGGAGCTGTTGTTGCCCCGGGCGTGTGTCGGTTGCGGTGAGCTGGGCACTGCCTGGTGCCTGACCTGCCTTCGGGTGGACTTCGATCCCGTCCTTCATCGACCCGACCCCTGCCCGCCCGGATTGCCGCGGCTGGCCGCGGCCGCCACCTACTCGGGCAGCGTGCGCCGCGCCGTCCTGGCCGCCAAGGAGCGGGACCGTCGCGAACTCGACCGCTCCCTTGGCGCGATGCTAGCCGCTGCGATCGGGGTGCTGACCACCTCCCAGCCAGAGGGGCCGGGCCAGTTCGACCAGCTTTGGCTGGTGCCGGTACCAGCCAGTCGATCAGCGCTGCGCGAGCGCGGCCGCGATCACCTCAGCGATTGGACCCGCTGGACGGTGCGGTATCTGCGCGCCGCACACATCCGGGCCCGCAGCGTTGCGGCGTTGCGCAGGACCACCGCAGGCCGTGATTCGGTCGGGCTGGACGCCGCCGCCAGGGCGGTCAACCTCCGCGGAGCCTTTTCGATGGGACCGGTCAGCCCACCGCCACCGAGCGCGATGGTGGTGATCATCGACGACATCGTGACAACCGGCGCCACGCTGGTCTCGGCCAGCGCCTGCTTGTCCAGCGCCCTCGATCTCGGCCCGTCGCAGTTGGGCGCCGTCGTCGTCGCGGCGACCCAGCGTGATCGCGCGCCATAAGAGCAGGCGATACAGATCGTCCTCTGGCCGATCGCCGACGAAGCCACTAACGTCCTGCAGAACCCACCGTGAACGTCGTGATAACGGAGAGGTGGTGTCGCCTCCCAGGACCTGGGCGACCCGGCGGAGCCCAGCAACGCCTGGGGCCGGGGTCAAACTGTCGCACTGGCCGCACCATCTCAACCGATGGGAGTTTGCGTGGAAATCGTCGTACGAGGCCGCAACGTCGAGGTACCTGAGCACTTCCGTACCCATGTCGGCGAACGACTGCGCCGGATCGAGCGGTACGACCACAAGCTGATCCGGATCGACGTCGAGTTGCTGCACGAGCGCAATCCGCGACAGTCCGATTCGTGTCAACGCATCGAACTGACCTGCAAGTCTCGCGGACCCGCCGTGCGTTCGGAAGCCTGCGCAAGCGACTTCTACGCCGCGCTGGACCAAGCCTGCACCCGGCTGGAGAACCGATTCCGGCGCAGTGCCGACCGACGTCGTGTGCACCATGGCCGCCACACGCCCACCAGCGTGGCCACCGCCACCGCGGCGGTCGCCGCGCGGGGGTACGAGATTCCGGCGGGCACGCTGGCCGAAGCGATGGACGAAAGCGGGACGATCGCCTCCGCTCCGGGCTCGGCTGACCAGGGCGATGGCCAATCCGTGGGCGTCGACGAGCATCTACCCGGACGGATCGTGCGGGAGAAACAGCACTCCGCCGAGCCGATGAGCATGGACCAGGCGTTGTTCGAGATGGAACTCATCGGTCACGACTTCTACCTGTTCGCCGATCAGGCCAGCGGCGCTGCCAGCGTGGTATATCGCCGCAAGGGATACGACTACGGCGTCATCCGGCTGACCGACTGAGCGGCGGGGCGAGCAGCTATCCGCCTACCATGGGTACCGGCTCGTGTCCGCTTCGGTCGAGCCTCTTGACCTCTCAGGAGAGCAACACATCGTGGTACTGCAGAAGATCCTGCGCGCAGGCGAAGGAAAGATCGTCCGGCGACTGACGAAGATCGCCAATCACATCGAGACCCTCGAGGACGATGTCACTGATCTGAGCGACGCCGAACTGCGGGCCCGGACCGATGAGTTCAAAGAGCGCCTGGCCGACGGGGAGACCCTCGACCAGCTACTTCCGGATGCGTTTGCGACCGTGCGCGAGGCGGCGATCCGTACTCTCGGGCAGCGGCACTTCAAGGTCCAGCTGATGGGCGGTGCTGCGATGCACCTCGGCAATGTGGCCGAGATGCGAACCGGTGAGGGCAAGACCTTGGCCGGAACCCTGCCGGCCTACCTCAACGCACTGACCGGGGACGGCGTGCATGTGGTCACCACCAACGACTATCTCGCCCGTCGGGACGCGGAGTGGATGGGCCGGGTGCACCGCTTCCTCGGCCTGAGTGTCGGAGTCATTCTGGCCAACGAGCGTCCCGAGCACCGTCGCGAGCAGTACGCCCTTGACATCACCTATGGCACGAACAACGAATTCGGCTTCGACTACCTGCGCGACAACATGGCCTGGAGCGCAGGCGGCTTGGTCCAGCGCGGCCACAACTTCGCGATCGTCGACGAGGTCGACTCGATTCTCATCGACGAGGCCCGTACCCCCCTGATCATCTCTGGGCCGGCGGAACAGAGCGCCAAGTGGTACGGCGAATTCGCGCGGATCGCTCCGATGCTCAAGAAGGACCGGCACTACGAGGTCGAAGAGGGCAAGCGCACCGTCGCGATCACCGAGGAGGGCGTCACCTACGTCGAGAACCAGCTCGGAATCGACAACCTTTACGAGGCGGTCAACACCCCCCTGATCGGCTACCTCAACAACGCGCTCAAGGCCAAAGAACTCTTCCGCAAGGACCGCGACTACATCGTGACCACCGGCGAGGTCCTGATAGTCGACGTGTTCACCGGCCGGGTGCTGGCCGGTCGGCGCTACAACGAGGGCCTGCACCAGGCCATCGAGGCCAAGGAGAAGGTGGCGATCAAGGACGAGAACCAAACCCTGGCCACCATCACTCTGCAGAACTACTTCCGCTTGTACGACAAGCTGGCCGGGATGACCGGGACGGCCTCGACGGAGGCCTCCGAGCTGCATCAGACCTACAAACTCGGCGTGGTTCCGATCCCGACCAACCAGGAGATGATCCGCAAGGACCAGGCCGACATCATCTACAAGACCGAGTCCGCCAAGTATGAGGCGGTCGTCGATGACATCGCCGAGCGGCATGAGGACGGTCAACCTGTTCTGATCGGTACGGCGAGCGTCGAGAAGTCCGAGCTCCTGGCCAGACTGCTCCTGCGCGCGGGCATCCCGCACGAAGTCCTCAACGCCAAGAACCACGAGCGCGAGGCGCAGATCATCGCGATGGCCGGCCGGATCGGGTCGGTGACGGTGGCCACCAACATGGCCGGGCGAGGCACCGACATCGTGCTTGGTGGCAACCCTGAGCACATGGCTGATTTGGCGTTACGAGAGCAGGGACTGAGCCCGGCCGAGACCCCGGAAGAGTACGAGGTCGCCTGGGCGGATGCTCTCGAGGCTGCCAAGGAGCAGGTGGAGGCCGCCCACGAGGAGGTCGTGGAGACTGGCGGTCTATACGTCCTGGGCACCGAGCGGCACGAATCCCGACGGATCGACAACCAGCTGCGTGGTCGTGCCGGTCGGCAGGGCGACCCAGGGGAGTCCCGGTTCTATCTCTCCCTGGGAGATGACCTCATGTTACGAGCCAACGGCGCGGCCATCGAGACGATGATGGATCGGCTGAAGATGCCCGAGGACGTTCCGATCGAGTCCAAGATCGTCTCGCGGGCGATCCAGTCGGCGCAGACCCAGGTGGAACAGCAGAACTTCGAGACCCGCAAGAATGTGCTCAAGTACGACGAGGTGCTCAATCGGCAGCGCGAGGTCATCTACGCCGAACGGCACAAGGTGCTCAATGGCGAGGATCTGCACGAGCAGGTCAGGCACATGCTCGACGATGCGGTCTCTGCCTACGTCACCGGCGCCACCGAGGCCGGGTACGCCGAGGAATGGGATCTGGATCAGCTCTGGACGGCTCTTGGCCAGCTCTACCCGGTCGGTGCCACGCAGGAGGAGCTGATCGAGCGGGCCGGCGGCGAGGTCTCCGATCTCACCGCGGCGTTCCTGACCGAGGAACTCACCACCGACATCCAGGACGCCTACGACAAGCGCGAGGAAGCCGTCACACCCGACGTGATGCGCGAACTCGAGCGCCGGGTGCTGTTGTCGGTCATGGACCGCAAGTGGCGCGAGCACCTGTACGAGATGGACTACCTGCGCGAAGGAATCCATCTGCGCGCCATGGCAAATCGCGATCCGGCCATCGAGTACCAGCGCGAGGGCTTCGACATGTTCAAGACGATGCTCGACGGCATCCAGGAAGAGGCCGTCGGCTTCCTGTTCAACGTCGAGGTCAAGACCGCCGCCGAGGTCGAGGCCGAGCGCAAGGCCGCTGCCGAGGCAGCGGCTGCCAAGCAGCAGACCTCCTCCGGCGCGCAGGCCGAGGCAGCGACGAGCAACGGCGCTCGCGGAAACGGTGCGCCGACCAATGCTGCCGCACCCAGCAAGCCGGCCCCGCGGGTGGCGAAGAACGCGAACCGTGCACAGCGCCGCAAGGCCGGCGTGCGGTCCCAGCCGGCGGCGGAGGCCGGGAGTACGGCGGCTCCCACACCGGCCGCGGGCTCGGCCCAGTCGAAGGCACCGGCGTTGGCGGTCAAGGGGCTGTCCGAGCCGCGCTCGGTGCCGTTGATCTACAGCGCTCCCAGTCTGGACGGCGGGAATCGCTCGGGTCGGCCGGCAGGCACCGCCTCGCGTGCGGCCGGCAAGACTGCGACGGTGAGCGGGACCACGACCCAGTCCCGAAACTCGTTGTGCGAGTGCGGCTCCGGCAAGAAATTCAAGCACTGTCATGGAGCGCCCGGCCGGCGGTAACCACGTTACGTCCATCATGCTTATCCGGTTGGTTGGCTCCGCTGGCCCGGGGACGGATCTGTTCCGGGCAGTTTCGATTAGCGCTCCAGCTCGTGCAGGCGCGTTGGCGCTCGTGTGATCGAAGATCATGAGCGGTTCAGGTGTAGTGGCCGTGCACCCAGGGCGCTCACGATCACCGGAGGTGGGCTGCGGACCAGCGCTGGCCGGACCATGCCTATCCGGCTGGCTGCACGAGCAACCGGATCGTGCTCGCGTCGCACGCGCCGCACCCAATCGGAGCGCCGCTCGCGGTAGGCGGCACCCTGCCACCCTCCATCCCGTTGCCCCTCGCGGTAGGCGGCACCCTGCCACCCTCCATCCCGTTGCCGTTCGCGGTAGGCGGCACCCTGCCACCCTCCATCCCGTTGCCGTTCGCGGTAGGCGGCACCCTGCCTGACTCAACCCCGCCGCACAAACCTTCGGCAGAGTAAACCGGATAAGCATGATGCGCATAACGGCTATGGCTGGTTTCCTCAGCCGGGTGGGACCCGACGCAGACAGAAGTCCAATGCGACCGACACCTGGCGGATCGTCTCCTCGATCACGAGGCTGCCGTGGCCGGCATCGAAGCGGTACACCTCATGATCATGACCGCGGTCGGTCAGCGCGGCGAGATAGTTCTCGATCTGGCGCAGCGGGCACCGTGGGTCGTTCGCCCCGGCCATCACCATGATCGGTGCCCGTACGGCATCGATGTAGCTGATCGGGGACGACCTGCGGTAGACGTCCTCGATCTCGGCAGGCGAGCCACCGAACAGCGCCCGGTCGAAGGCCCGAAGGTCCTCCATCTCGTCCTCATAGGCGGCGAGGTAGTCCGCCACCGGGACTTCGGCCACTCCGGCTGCCCACCGTTGCGGCTGGGTGCCCAGTCCGAGCAGGGTCAGGTAGCCGCCCCAGGAGCCCCCGGTGAGGATGCACCGGGCCGGATCGGCCAGACCTGACGAGAGCGCCCACTCATGCACCGCCGCGATGTCGTCGCACTCGGTGAGCCCCGGCCGCCCGGTCAGCGCATCGCGCCAGGTCGAGCCGTACCCGGTCGACCCGCGATAGTTCACGTGTACGACGGCGTAGCCGGCCTCGGCGTACGCGGCTCGGCGCGCACGATAGGAGTCCTCGTCGGAGGATTCCGGACCACCGTGGATCAAGAACGCGGTGGCGTAGGGCGTCCTACCGTGCGGTGGACGTACGACGAGGGCATGGATCGTTCCGCCCGGTCCATCGACCCAGACATCCTCCACCGGAAAGGCTTCCGGCGCGATCTCGCCGCGGGCGGCCAGCACCACCTCGCCGCCGACAGCTCGGATCGACGGCGGCTGCACCGAGGAAGACCAAGCGAATTCGACCGTTCCGTCTGGGCGAGCAGTAGCCCGGCTGACCACGCCGGATGGAGTATCCAAGCGCTGCAGTGACTCTGAATTCAAGGTGTAGCAGTAGAGCTCGGTGCGAGCGGCGTGGTCGTGACCGATCAGCAGCGCTGTCCCGTCGGCGTACCAGCTGCCGGTCACCTCACCGGGGAGGTCGAGCACGATCTCGTTCTCGGTGTCGGAGGCCACGTCCCAGACCAGCAGCTCGGGCCTACCCCGACGCTCGTGGCTCACCAGAAGCCTCGAGTCTCCGACAATCGGTGCGAATCCCAGGCTCGAGAGCCCGAGATCGGTGCCGTCCCACTTCTCGGCGACCGGCGAACCATCCACTGTGGACAAGATGCGCAACGCCATATGCCGAGCATCACCGTGCTCCGAATGCGCTACGGCGAGCAAGGTTTCGTTGCGAGAGAGCCCGCCCACGGAAGCCGACTCCGCATGTTCGTACAGGACGGTCGCCGATCCCTGGTCCGATGACGAGCGGACGATCTGGGTGCCGTCGTCAGTGCTGCGCCCGATGACGGTGATCCGGTGACCGATGCTCAGACCGGCCGAGTACGCCGGCTGCACCCCGGTTGCAGCGCGGCAGTCAGCACCCCCACCGAAGGGCTGCACAAACCATTCACCCCACTCGTCGCCGTCGGTGTCGGCAAACCACCAGATCGACTTGCCGTCGGGCGACAGTGCACCCGACAACGTGCCGTTCGGTCGATCTGTCACCTGCCGGTGGCTGTCCTCGGCGCGGTCCCAGGCATACAGCTCGACGGTGCCGGTTTGGTCGGAGGCATAGAGGCACCGGTCCGGGGTGTCGGGTGCCCAATCAGGCAGCGCGACTCGGGGGGCCCGGAATCGAGCCTGCCAGCGCGCGTTCGTAGCTGAGTCGAGTCCGGGCACATCGGTTGGGGCGGCGGGATCGATCGTCACGCGGCCAGACGTTACGCATCGGGTGTGACGTAGGTGACGTCACATCAGTCAGCAATTCGGTTGCCGGACTCAGCAGGTGTGGCATATGGTCCGGACCAGATGAAACGGAACTGTTCCGTTTCACTTGTAAGGCTGGACCGGTCGATCAGATGATGAGCCGCAAGCAGGCAGCCCGCGCTGTTGTCTCGGTGAGCTCGACTGTCGGCGGCGTCGTGGCGAACCGGCGTCCGCGGGTCGAGGGCGATCGGGAGACCGAGATCCTGGACGCCGCTGTGCGGGTTCTCGCCGATGTGGGCTACGACCGGCTCACCATGGACATCGTCGCCCTGGAGGCGCGGGCGAGCAAGGCGACGCTGTACCGGCGTTGGCAGAACAAGGCCACGCTGATCGTCGATGCCATCTCGCGGGCGAAGGGCATCCCAGCACCCGACATGCCCAGCACCGGCAGCCTGCGCAGTGACCTCCTCGCCAGTTGGTGCGGTCGGGATGGCTGGAGCGCCACCCTGCCGATGTCGGTGATGGGTGGCCTGATGACCGCCCTGCATACTGACGAAGAGCTCGGAGCAGCGTTTCGGGAGATCTTCCTCGGACCACGACAGGCACTGGCGCGCAGGGTCTTCGAGGATGCTCTCGAGCGCGGTGAGATTGCTGACGGCGTCGACCTGGACCTGATGATGTCGCTGCTGCCCGCGGTCTGCGTCCACCAGGAGTTCGTACTCAACAGAACCCTCGACGATTCCTTTGTCGAGCGGGTGATCGACACCGTCGTGCTGCCCGCCTGTCGTGCGCAACCGGCCATGGCGCGAGCCACTGGCACGCACGAGCCGATGGGTAGCAAGCCGGCCAGAACTGTCCGACCCGTCACGTAGACACAACCACGTATCCGCAGCCCAACGAAGGAACAGCATGTCGATCGCATCCCCACCCGTCCCCGCCGAACCGCCCACAGCGCCCGCGCAGCGCACGCCCAGTCCCCGTCTTGGGCTCGCCTTGGTTCTGTTGACCGGTGCCCAGCTGATGATCGTGCTGGACGCCACGATCGTGAACATCGCCCTGCCGTCGGTGCAGAGGGAGTTGAACTTCACCCCTCAGAACCTCTCCTGGGTGGTCACCATCTATGCCATCGTCTTCGGCGGTCTACTGCTCCTGGGCGGCCGGCTCGGTGACGTGCTCGGCCGGCGCAAGGTGTTTATCTTCGGCGTGCTGCTCTTCGCGCTGGCCTCGCTGCTCGGCGGTATCGCGCAGACCGACTGGCAGTTGCTGGCCGCCCGAGCCCTGCAGGGTGTCGGAGCCGCGGCAGCCGCCCCCACCGCGCTGGCCCTGGTCACCACGACCTTCCCGGCCGGACCAGCCCGCAACCGGGCCTTCGCCGTATTCGCCGCGATGTCCGGCGCCGGTGCTGCTGTGGGACTGATCCTCGGTGGCGCGCTGACCGAGGTGTCCTGGCGCTGGACGATGTTCATCAACGTTCCGATCGGCCTGCTGATCGCCTTTGGAGCGATACGGGTCCTGACCGAGTCACCTCGCCAGCACGGCCGCTTCGACCTCCCGGGTGCCTTCACCGCAACCATCGGCCTGGTGTCATTGGTCTATGGGCTCACCCAGAAGGGGCACCAGGGATCGACCTGGACGGAGTTCGGAGTCCTCGGGCCGATCGCGTTCGGCGTGGTCCTGCTGCTGGCCTTTGTCGCGATCGAGTCGCGAGCCCGTCAGCCGTTACTGCCTGTCCGGATCATCGCGGACCGGACCCGCGGAGTCAGCTTCCTGGTCATGCTCATCGTCGGCGCGTCGATGTTCGCGATGTTCTTCTTCTTGGCCCTCTACATCCAGCAGGTGCTCGGCTTCACTCCCCTCGAATCGGGCCTGGCCTTTCTGCCGTTCAGCGCCGGGATCATCGTCGCCGCGCAGCTCGCCTCGCAACTTGTGGCCAGGGTGGATCCGAGATGGATCTCGGGCACCGGGGCGCTGATCGCCGGCGGTGGCATGCTTGGCTTCGCCCAACTGGACTACGACTCCAGCTACCTCGCCCATCTCCTCCCCTGGATCCTGACGATGTCCTTCGGATTGGGACTGGTCTTCATCCCGATGACGCTGACCGCAGTCAGCCGGGTCGAGGCCAATGACTCCGGCGTCGGGTCAGCGGTGCTGAACACCGTCCAACAGGTCGGTGGCGCACTGGGTCTAGCCATCTTGGGCACGGTTGCCGCCAACGCTGCCGCCGACAAGGCCACGCAGTTGATGGCCGGTGCAGCGTCGGCACCGGCGCCCGGCAGTGCCGAGGCAGCCGCAGCAGCACAGGAGCAGTTCGCCCACATCGTGCAGACCTACGGCTTTACGCAGGCCTTTCTCGTCGCAGCGGGCATGCTCGGGGTGGCGGCTGTGATCACGTTCTTCGGGTTGAACATCCGGCACGAGGACCTTGCCACCGACGGGGCGGACTCAGCCCCGGTCGCCGCTTCCTAGACCGAAGC
>JBPCOF010000019.1:0-3175 GCA_051000515.1 Geodermatophilaceae bacterium | reverse complement strand
GGGACACCCTGGCGACATGGGCGGCCGAGAAGACCTTCCCGGCCAGTGTCGAGGCCCGCGAGTCCGGCGCCAACGGCAGCAACGAGTACGTCTTCTACGACGGGCCGCCCTTCGCCAACGGGCTGCCGCACTACGGGCATCTGCTCACCGGCTACGTGAAGGACGTCGTTCCGCGCTACCAGACAATGCGGGGCCGGCGGGTCGAGCGGCGCTTCGGATGGGACTGCCACGGCCTGCCCGCAGAGGTGGAGGCCGAGAAACAGCTGGGCATCTCCGGAAAGCCGGAGATCCTCGAGATGGGCATCGCGAAGTTCAACGAGGCCTGTCGCTCCTCGGTCTTGCGCTACACCGAGGAGTGGGAGCGCTACGTCACCCGCCAGGCCAGGTGGGTGGACTTCGACAACGACTACAAGACCCTCGACCTGCCCTACATGGAAAGCGTCATGTGGGCGTTCAAGACGCTCTACGACAAGGGCCTGATCTACGAGGGGTTCCGAGTCCTTCCCTACTGCTGGCGTTGCGAGACACCCCTGTCGGCGACCGAGACCCGGATGGACGACGTCTACCGGAGCCGCCAGGACCCGGCCAGCACCGTGTGGTTCGAGCTGGAGACCGGTGAGCGGGTCCTGGCCTGGACGACCATGCCATGGACATTGGTGCCCAACGTCGCTCTCGTCGTCGGTCCAGACATCGACTACGCGGTCATGCAGGGAGCCGACGGGCATCGCTATCTGTTGGCCGAGAGCCGACTGGCAGCCTACGAGCGCGAACTGGGCGGTGCGCAGCGCGTAGACACGATCAGGGGTGCCGACCTGGTCGGCCGCCGGTACACGCCGGTCTTCGATTTCCTGGTCGAGCAGATGGCCGACGTGCCGAATGCCTTCACGGTTCTGGCCGGGGACTTCGTGTCCACCGAGGACGGGACCGGGGTCGTACAGGTGGCGCCGTCGCACGGTGAGGACGACTTCAACGTGTGCACCGCGGCCGGCATCCCGGTGATCATGACGGTCGACCCGCATGCTCGCTTCAACTCGGTCGCCCCGCGCTTCGCCGGTCTGCAGGTCTTCGAGGCGAACAAGCCGCTGCTGGCCGAGCTTCGCGAACGCGGAGTGCTCTACCGCCAGGACAGCTACGAGCACCCCTACCCACACTGCTGGCGGTGCGACACCCCGCTCGTCTACATGGCCGTGTCGAGTTGGTTCGTGGAGGTCACCAAGTTCCGCGACCGGATGGTCGAGCTCAATCAGCAGATCACCTGGGTGCCCGGCCATGTCCGGGACGGGTCGTTCGGCAAGTGGCTGGAGGGCGCCCGGGACTGGTCTATCAGCCGGAACCGGTTCTGGGGCAGCCCGATCCCGGTGTGGCTCTCCGACGACCCCACGTACCCGCGTACGGACGTGTACGGCTCCTTGGACGAGATGGAACGGGACTTCGGCGTCCGACCGACCGATCTGCACCGCCCGTACGTCGACGACCTCACCCGAGTCAATCCCGCCGATCCGACCGGGCGCTCGACGATGCGCCGGGTACCGGAGACCCTCGACTGCTGGTTCGAGTCCGGGTCGATGCCCTTCGCCCAGGTGCACTATCCGTTCGAGAACCGGGATTGGTTCGAGGACCACTACCCCGGCGACTTCATCGTGGAGTATCTGGCCCAGACCCGCGGCTGGTTCTACACACTGCACGTCCTGGCTACCGCCCTGTTCGACCGGCCGGCGTTCCGTACCTGCGTCGCACACGGCATCGTGCTCGGCGACGACGGGCGCAAGATGAGCAAGAGTCTGCGCAACTACCCCGACGTGTACGAGATGTATGACTCCTACGGCGCCGACGCGATGCGCTGGTCATTGATGGCCTCACCGATCCTGCGGGGTGGGGACCTGTCGGTGACCGAGACCCTGATCCGGGACTCGGTCCGCCAAGCCATCCATCCACTGTGGAATGCCTGGTACTTCTTCGGTCTCTACGCCAATGCCGAGTCCTACCTGGCCAATTGGCGGACCGCCTCCAAGAACGTCCTGGATCGCTATGTGCTGGCCAAGCTACATACGACGATCGCGGCTGTGACCGCAGCGATCGATGGCTATGACATCTCCGGCGCCTGCGCGCAGATCCGATCGTTTCTCGATGCCCTGACCAACTGGTACATCCGGCGCAGCCGGGACCGGTTCTGGGCCGGTGACCCCGACGCATTGGACACTCTCTACACCGTCCTGGAGGTGACCTCCCGGCTGGCTGCGCCGCTGCTTCCGATGATCACCGAGCAGGTCTGGCGAGGGCTGACCGGCCAACCTTCGGTGCACCTCACCGACTGGCCGTTGACGCAGGACCTACCCAGCGACGACAGCCTGGTCGAGGACATGGACGCCGTACGGTCGGTTTGCTCGGTGGCGCTCTCCATCCGCAAGGCGCACCGGGTTCGGGTACGCCAGCCCCTGCCATCGTTGACGGTCCAGGCCACCGACGCCGAGCGCCTCCGCGGGTACACCGCCCTGATCGCCGACGAGGTGAACGTCAAGGCTGTCCACCTCCAGCCCTTAGCCGCGCAGGCGTTCGTACTGCGCCCCAATGCTCGCGCTCTCGGGCCCCGGCTGGGGGCCAAGGTCCAGGACGTGATCCGGGCCGCCAAAGTTGGGGACTTCACCGAGAATCCCGACGGCACGGTGACCTGCGCCGGCGTTGTCCTGAGCGCCGGGGAGTTCGAGCTGACGCCTTCGGTCGGGGACAACACGGGCTCGCGCTTCGAGAGCGGCCGGATGATCCAACTGGATCTGGGGGTAACACCGGAGCTGGAGTCCGAGGGCTGGGCCCGCGATGTCATCCGCGGCATCCAGGAGGCCCGGCGAGACGCTGGACTGTCGGTCTCCGACCGAATCTCGGTCGGGCTGCACTCCGGCGTCGAAGCCACGCTCAGCGCGCTGCGCGAGCACGACAAGTTGATACAAGCCGAGACTCTGGCCACCGATCTGGCATTCGTGAATCTGCCATTCGTCGAGTGGGTTGTCCAAGGCGATGGCGTGACGGAAATGACGGCTCCAGCCGCCGGCCGGGAGACATACGGCGTGGACCTAGGACACGCGGGCATGGTCGACATCCGATTGCGACGAGCCGGATGACCCGCTAGCCCTCGGAGGAACCAGCCCGTTGCGTCACTGCCGGCCTCCGGGTCAGTGCC
>JBPCOF010000015.1:0-17259 GCA_051000515.1 Geodermatophilaceae bacterium | reverse complement strand
ACCGGGCGGTTGTCGGCCTCGACCACACCGAGCACGTCGGCGTCGAGGTCGCGGATCACCATGGCGGTGTGCTTCATGGCCAGCTCGTCGACATGCTCGGTCTTCAGCTCGACCCAGCCGATCCAGCGGGCTCGGCCGGCGGCCACCACCTCGACCGGCCCGGACCTGGGGCGCCTTAGCAGCCGTCCTCTGATCTTGCGCAGCCGGACGAACTCGCTCTCGTCGCTGCGGGTCAGGCCGAGCTTGTCGAGCAACATCAGGATCCGCGTTTTCACCGCGTCGTCGTAGGTGTCCTCCTGCAGGAGCTGGCTGAGTTCGGCGTGCGCCTGCAACACCGGGCGGCCAGCGGCCCACGAGTCCTGGTTCAGGGCCTTCGCCCGGGCGAACAGGTTCTCGACGTTGTACGACGCAATCCGCATCCCCGGACGCCCCTTTCGATCCGACGCGCGCCGGTCCCTCGAAACACACTGTAAGGGTGCCAGCGCCGCGGCTGCTGAATCTCGAGAAGGGAGGTTTCTGGTGACTCGGCCGCGTTCGCCGGGGTCGGGTGCCTCGGCGTTGCCGCGATCCTCAATCGTCGTCGTGGGTGAGGTCGGGGATGGAGTGGAACACGCCGCAGCGTAGGGCCTTTTCGGTCAGTTCCCGGGACTAGCGCTTAACCAGGTTCAGCCAGGAGGAGGAGGTCGGGTCCGCGTCAAGTGGGGTGCGGCCAGCAGCACCCCGTTCCGGCCGTCGCGTTTGACTTGGTACAGCGCCCGGTCGGCGCGGGCGAGCAGGGCGGCCTGCGGTTCGCCGGCGTGCGCGATCGCCACGCCGATGGAGATGGTGGCCCCGAGTTCGTCGTGGGCGGCGACCCGGAGCCGTTCGGCGACGATGAGGGCCTGGGCGGCGGTGGTGTCGCGTAGGACGGTCGCGAACTCGTCCCCGCCGATCCGGTACAGCTCATCCCCGCCGCGCAGGGCCGCGGTCAGCACCTTGGCTGTGGTTCGCAGCAGGGTGTCCCCGGCGGGGTGCCCGTGCTGGTCGTTGACGGCCTTGAACGAATCGATGTCGGCCATCAGCACGGCGACCGGCCCGGTGCTGCGGTCCTCGTGCATGGCAGCGGTCACCGCGGCGTGGTAGGCGGCGTGGTGACCCAGATCGGTCAGCGGGTCGCGGCTGGCTTGGCGCCGCAGCGCCGCTACCAAGTCCAGGGTGCGGGCGCAGCTGGTGACGTGCGTGCCGAGTAGCTCGAGGAGCTGGATCACCTCGGTGGCCAGGTCTGCGGCCTGCTCGTCGGCGACCAAGAGGAACCCGGCGTTGCCTCCTGGGCTGGCGGGGGGCAGGTGCACGGCCAGGACGGCGGCCGCGCCGGCCTCGCGGAGGGCGTCACCGCCGGGAAAGCCGGATCCGTCGGGGTCGTTGCGGGACCAGCAAGAACTGCCCGAGGCCACCCACCCGGCAACCGCGGCCAGAGACTGCGCCGACGCAGCCGCGACCAGCCGGTCGGCGATCGGTCCGACGCTGTAGCCAACCTGGTTCGCGGTGTGCCGATCGGCGGGCACGATCGCCGCGGAGCTGCCTCCGGTCAGATCCATCGCGGCGGCGCACGCCGCCGCCCACAACTGCGTCGTCGTCTCGGCCGCGGCGATCAGCGTGGTGTGCCGGGCCAGCCGCTGCAGCGCCGATTCCGCGGTCGCCCCGCCGAGTTCGGCGAGGCGCTCGGCGAATGCCGCCGCGGCCGCGGCGGTCACCGTCATCGCCTCCGCGGGCAGTCCGGTGACGCTCTCCACGTTCAGCGCACCCACCACCCGCCCGCCGAGGCGGATCGGCACGCAGACCTCGTCGAGCACCGCCGGGGCCGCCGCCAGATAATCGCGGCTGCTCGACACCCCGCGCAGCTCGACAGGCTGTCCGCTGCGGAACGTCGTCCCGATGACGCCGGCGCTCATCGGCATCCCGTCGAAGACCAGCCAGTACCCGCGTGCGGCCTGGCACCGCAGCCGGCCACCGCGCTCCAGGTACAGCGAGGGAAGCGTCATCCCCAGCGACAGCAGATGGTCCACGACCACCAAACACGCCGCCGCCACGCTCACCGCGGCCCTCAGGTCCCCGACCAGCCCCCGACCGTGCGCGGCACCAACCCCCGGCGTCGCCACCGGAATCACGTTACCCAGCCGCACCCCGGTTGGTCACCCAATCGACGGGAACCGACGACAGCCAGCGACAGTCTCGGCGGCATCCCGCTGCCCTGACCGGAGACCCGATCAGGGCACACTCAGCGGCGTGACACAGCTGCGGTGGTTGGGCGTCGGCTGCCTCGTGCTCGGGGGCTGGCTGATGGCCACAGCCCTCATCTACGTCGACGTCCTCGGGTTCTGCGTCGCGCTGCTGGCCCTGGGCTTCGGTGCGGTGTACATCCGCCGCTGACCGCCGGCCACCGTACGCGTGAGCCCACCACCGCCTCCCTCCGAGCGAGCCGCGCCCAGCCCACGGCTGCAGCCCCGCTGGGGTGGAGCGGGACCGCAGAGCGAACGGCCGCCGGCACAAGATCACCACGGTGACCGCATCGGGGCGGCCGGGTGGCTGCATGGCCACGGTCCCGTGGCGTAGTCGAGGAGCGACCTCGAAGGCTCCTCGCGTGACGGCGCGGATGAGCATGTGGAACTGAGGTTCAGCCCCCCAGGGGGCTTGGTCCGTCCTTTTTCCAAGACACTGTCCGGGTGGCGCTCTACGAGATGACCTCCGACCATGACCTCGTCGAGGTCCCCAGCACGACGTTCGCGGACGAGCAGGTGCTCGAACGCGGCGACCTGCAGCGCGCGCTCCGGGAACACATCGCCGTTCTGGGTGCCGACCTCCTCGTCGTTGCGGAGGAGTTCGGCGACTTCGACGTCCGCCGCCGGATTGACCTGCTGTGCGTCGACCGGGCCGCGCGCCTAGTCGTGGTCGAGTTGAAGCGGACCGAGGACGGCGGCCACCTGGAGCTCCAGGCCCTCAGGTACGCCGCGATGGTCTCCGCGATGACGTTCGAGCAGCTGGCCGATACCTACCAGCGGCACCTGCGGGCCACGTCCGGGGAGGAGGAGGCGGCATGCGCTAGGGAGCGCCTCGCGGAGTGGCTGGAGGAGGCCGGCGGCGACGAGGCGGTGCTGGAGCGCCGCGTCCGGATTGTGCTCGCGTCGGCCGGCTTCGACACTCAGATCACCACGACGGTTATGTGGCTCAACGACCTGTACGGCCTCGACATCACTTGTGTCCGGCTCACGCCCTACCGGGTCGCGGGGAAGCTCCTCTTGGACGTGCAGCAGGTGATCCCGCTGCCTGAGGCCGCCGAGTTCACCGTCCAGCTCCGGCGCCGCGAGACAGCGGCCCGGGCTGTATCGACCGGGCAGGGCAGGGACTGGACGCCGTACATGATCGTCACGCCTTCCGGCAGCACCGAGCCGCTTCGGAAGCGACGTGCGGTTCTTGCCCTCGTCACGGCGCTGCACGCCGCCGGAGTCGATCCTGCCCGTATGGCCGCAGCTATACGGGGCCCGCGGCTTCTGTCTGTAGACGGAGAGTGGGAGGGGAATGACCTGACTGCAGCGTTTGCTGCTGCCTACCCTCGGGCCGAGCAGCACCTCGGCCGCTGGTTCCTGGGCGAGGCGTTGCGGCAAGACGGCCGGACCTGGGTGCTGTCGAAGATGTGGGGTGCGGACACGGTCGACACCCTCGACGCGCTGATCGCGCTCGCCCCCGGCCCTGGCTTCGACTACGAGGCCGGCTAAGCGCGCCGCCGAGCCCCCTCGCCCCGGCGCCGCCCCTCCGCGGCCTCGTCGCCGTCGGGTATCATTGCCAGCTGGTGACGAGCCCGGTTCATCAGGGTGACCAGGTTTTGGCCGGGACAGTGGCACAGGACGAGGAATTCGTCGCCGCCACAAGCGGGCCACCCAGTCATCGGCACGTAGGACCGCTTCCAGTTCGCGGGCGACGCGTCGTAGCCTTTGGTCGCTGCGGGCGTGTCCGCCATCGACGTTGAGCTGCCGCAGCTTGTCCAGGTCGACCACGCGACCGACAGCGGGCGGTTGTCTCTGGGTGGCGAACTGAGTCGACGAGCTGCGCCGCGCCGCCGCGCCGGTTGTTGATGCCGGTCAGCGGGTCCTCCAGTGAGAGGCGTTCCAGGACGGCCCATTGACTGGTGTTCGATGGCATCGGCGATGAGCAGCGCCACGCAGAACCCCCTGACATCGACGTACACCACCGCGGTGGCCATCAGCCATGCGCCAAGCAGGAGACACCCGGTGGCGAGCCATCGCAGCTGGGTCATGGAGCCTGGGAGAGGCCGCCGTCGCCGAGCAAGACCTGCTTGAGCGTGGCGGCTGCCCTGGCCGACACCATGCGCTATGTCGACGCCTCGAAGGGCTACGTGGCGGGCGTTCTGGGCCGTGGGGTCCGGAAGAGGGTCTCTCGTCAATTTGGCCCGCGCGTTTCGAACGTTGTCCCGTTGGGGCATCGATACATGATTTCGGGATGCGGCCGGCAGGGGCGCTATGTACCAATGGGTGTTGCAATTGTCACTACATACTACTGAAATGGGACTGGCGTAGAATATCCCTATGAGACTTCAAATCAGGCAGAGCTATAAGTCCCTGAAACCGGGTGACGCTGAAGGAGTCGATCTGCCTAGGTTCACAGTACTAACCGGCCAGAACGGGGCTGGAAAGTCGAACCTTCTCGAGGCCATCAACGAAGGCTACGTTTACGTCGAGGATATTGAACCGGTTCAGCAAGGCGATATACGACTATTCCAACTTGGAGAATTGCTGGTCGTCGCGGAGGGTTCTATGACGGCGGCGAATTACAAGGAGCCTTGGGCGGGCTTATTCAATAGCGTCCAGGGATGGAAGACTCAAGCGCAGGGTCAGGAGGGACTCGAGGAAAGCGACGCCTTGAATACGTGGATCCTACAGCAGGCGATGAGTAGTCGCTCCCTCACGCGTGCGGCCGCGGAACGGATGCGAGCTGAGACCGGCAAGACCTTACAGGATATGACGGCGGACGATTTCCGAAAGTACGGACCGCTTCTCGCGGGGATTAAAGACCCTTTCACCACCTCCATTACAGAAGTCTTCCTGTCATATGCTCAGCGACGCTACGAGAATGACGTGGCTCTCTTTATTCTCGAGCAGCAAGGGCGCGGTAGCGCGCTCACTCCGACAGAATTCATGTCGCGCTTCGGCCCGCCCCCGTGGGATCTACTCGATGATGCCCTTCGACTCGTGTCGTTGCCCTATACTTTCGTGCCCCCACCCGACACAACCGAGAATGCCAGTTACGAAGTCACCCTGCTCGATGAGCAAGAAAACCAAATAGGGCCGGGTGAACTGTCGTCCGGTGAACGGGTTCTGTTGGTCGTCGCACTGAGCTTATACACGGGTACGCGGTTGATGGAGGCGATCCAGCTCCCCAAGCTCCTACTGCTGGATGAGGCCGATGCAAGCCTGCATCCTTCCATGGTCAAGAATCTACTTAGTGTCATAGAAGAGATCTTCGTTAAGCAATATGGTGTGACCGTCATGCTTACCACACACTCTCCGACAACTGTTGCCCTTGCTCCAATCGACTCGCTCTACTTAATGAGTAGATTCGGCGTGAAGCTGCGTCAGGCCAGCATAGATGAGGCGCTTGCTGTCTTGACGAGCGGCCTTTCCACCTTGAGTGTGCGCCAGGAGAACAGGCGTCAGATATTCGTGGAGAGTGAATACGATCAGGGGGTCTTCCAGGATTTATACAGCGTATTGAAGGGGCATGTAGGTTCCCATTGCTCAGCGGAATTCATAGCTGCGGGCAGGCGTGAAAGAAGCGGAGGCTGCGATACCGTGAAGCGGTTAGTAGCGGAACTCAGGGATGCGGGAATCACAACGGTCTTCGGTGTCGTCGACCGGGACAACAGACAGGGATCACCCAGCCACGTTTACTATATTGAGGATCGGTATTCGATCGAGAACCTACTCTTTGATCCACTTCTCCTTGGATACTTTCTAATACGGAAGAACATCGTAAAGCCAGCAGGGTTCTCACTACCCCCGCACCTCCGACACTTCGAGATAAGCGAAGTCGAAGCGCCGGCCGTGATCGCAAGCGTTGCCAAGAAGCTGGGTCTGGCCGGTGACATGCAGGACGTAACTTACATCGGCGGGTTCACGGCCGCTGTTCCAAGGCAGCTACTGGATATGAATGGTCACGAACTAGAGAAGCTCGTGACCTCAACCTTTCCTCAGCTCAGGAGGTTCAAAGATGGCCTCTTGCGTGAGGTGGCACAGAGGGCCTTTGGTGACAAGCCACAGTTTGCGCCAAGGTCCCTGCTCGACCTCCTGACGAAGATCGTTACGTAAAGCTTCGGCCCGTAGCAAATCCCTGGGGGTGTAACACAAATGCAAGTGCCCCGTCTCACTAAATCCCACTACCTCTTTCTCCGAAACTACCTGCGTGAGGTCGGGATCGAGGGTCCGCGGCCGTTCGCCATGGTCTCGAGTCGGGACCAGCGCTATCTCCATGACTTACTTCCGGCCGGGTAGAGCCAGCGCGAGAGAGTTCGATAGACGGTGAGCACTCACGTTGAGGAGTTCGGTGAGTTCTACGTCGGCGTTCCGACGTAGAGGAAGCACTCCAGAAGGCCGAGAGCCTGGGCGGGACGATCCGTATCGGCCCCGAGAAGGACCCGCGTGACGGGGTCCGCGTCATAGCCCGTGCTCTGCGAGCAGCTTGTCTAGCTCTTGGGGGTCACGCAGGTGTGGGTACGCGTGCCAGACCCGGTCGATCTCGGCCTGTTGGCCAGGAGAGAGGGCTTCGTCCGGGTTCAGACACCACCGACCGGCGAGGACGCCCTCGCGGCTGAGCACCTCGTGAATGCCCGGGATGCAGCCACGGAAGCCATTCGCCGCGTCGAAGACGGCTGCGTTGGCGTCGGTGAGCTGAGCGCCTATAGCCAGCAGCACAGGTGGGATGGCGGAACCGGACGCGACCAGACGCCGGATCCGGTCGAGAAGCTCCACCGCGGCGGCCGTCCATACGGCGAACTGGCCCAGCAGCCCGCCCACGATCCGCACCTCGGCGCTCGGCGCAGCCGAGCTGGGGTATGGGGTGAGGAGATCGGCGACGATGTTGTCGTCGTTGCCCGTATAGAGCGCGACGTCGGAGGCGCGGCCAGAGTCTGCCAGGGCGCGTACGACGTCGAGGGTGCGGTACCGATCGAAGGGCGCGATCTTGACCGCTCGGACAGCTGGCAGTTCGAAGAGGCGGCGCCAGAACGAGTAAGGGAACGCCCGCCCGCCGACCGCCGGCTGCAGGTAAAATCCGAAGACCGGCAGGACTTCGCCGATACGGCTCATTCCGGCGAGGATCTCGTCCTCGCCGGTGTCGCCCCAGGAGCTGGCGGCGACCAGTGCCAGGTCGTACCCGAGTCGGGCCGCTGTCTCCGCCTCTCGAACGGCGCGCTCAGTGGGCCCCAAGACGCCTGCGACGCGAACTAGCGGTGAGTCGGTCCGGTCCAGCTCTTCGGCAGCGAGTTCGAGCACCGGCTCGTACAACCCGACGGCAGGGTCATGGATGCTGAATTGGGTGGTATGAACGCCGACCGCGACGCCGCCCGCGCCGGCGTCAATGTAGTAGCCGGTCAGTGCCCGCTGGCGCCGCTCGTCCAACTGACGGTCGGCGTTCAGCGCGAGCGGATGAGCGGGAATTACCAGCCCCCGGTCCAGGCCGGCTTCTCGTGCGGTGTCCATTGGCGATCCCTGCTGCCGACGGTTAGAACGTCCCAGTGCGTTGTTCGAAGTGGGTGGGTTTGCCGTGGCTCGGTCCGCCTGCCGCGACCCAATGACACGTCCAGTCGATCATCTGGCCCAGGGAAACGGTCGGATACCCGAAACGGGTGGTGCAGCGGGCCGCATTGCTGAGCAACGCGGTGGGTGCCTCCTCGCCGGTGATGACGGCTTCCCGATCCAAGCGACTGCCGCATTGGCGCGCGACCCAGCGCACCGACACCGTCTCGGGTCCGGTGACGTTGAGTACGTCCGGCGGGCAGGCGCAGTGCCGCAACGACCGGAGGGTGATCGCGTTGACGTCCCCCTGCCATAGGACGTTCACGCAGCCCATCGTCACGTCGACCGGCTCGCCGGCCCAGACCTTGCGGGCGATGTCGTGGAGTACGCCGTACCTGAGGTCGATCGCGTAGTTGAGCCGCAGGATCGCGACCGGCGTGCCGTTGATGACCGACATGTGTTGCAGCAACCGATCCCGGCCCAGGCAGGATTGCGCGTACTCGCCTACTGGATCCGGGTCGGTCTGCTCGTCAGCGCCTCCCGAGGTGACTGGCGTCAGGGGATAGACGTTGCCGGTGGAGAAGGAGACGATTCGCGAGCGGGCGAAGCGCTCGGCCACCCGCGCCGGCAGGTAGGTGTTGACCGCCCAGGTTGTCCACGGGTCTCCCTGCGTACCGAACTTCCGGCCGACGAGATAGATGACGTTCTCGACGTCGGGTAGGCCGGTCAGAGCCCCTGGATCAGACAAGTCGGCCGAGATGACTTCGACGCCCGACTCGGTGAACTCCTCCCGCCTTCCCGGTTCCGAAAATCGCGACACCGCGATGACCCGACGTCCGCGCCCCTTGTCGACGGCCAGCTGTGCCATCCGGGCCAGGCTCAGCCCGAGCTTCCCGCCGGCGCCGACCAGCAGGAGATCGCCCGGCAGCTCCGCGAGGTCGGTCACCACCTGTGCTGGTGGCTCGTAGAGCCTCCTTTCCATGTCCGACAGCGCTTCCTCGGGGTGCTCGGGCGTGGAGCCGAGACGTTGGGCTGGGTCGGGGCTATCCAAGGTAACGATCCCTGCCAGCGACCAGCGCCGCGATCTTCCCGTCAGCGATAGACCGGGACAGGATCCAGAAACCACAGTCGGGGTGGACGTAGGCGATCCGTTCGGGTCCTCCGAGGGAGGCGGCCGCCCGTTCGATGCGGGCCGCGACCTCGTCGGCTGTCTCGATCTGGGTGTCCTTGATGTCGATCACGCCGACTCCGAACCGGAGGTTGTCGAGAATAGCGAGGTCGCTGAGATCATCTGTGTCGCCGCGGGAAGACTCGAGTACAACGTGGTCAGCGCGGAGTTCTGCGAAGAACGGGCGTAGTTCCCGCAACCTGCCCGGCTGTACGCGCTGCCCACCATAATTGCCGAAGCAGAGGTGCACCGCCGGCACACCCGGCACCGCATCCAGTACATGGTTGATGGCCTCCGCCGCCAGCGCCGCATCCTCCGGTCGGCCCGGCAGGTTCGCTTCGTCGACTTGGACCACGTCAGCGGCGACGTGGCCTACCTGGCCCGCGAGCACATCTGCGAGGGCCATGGTCAGCGACTGCAGATCGGCGTAATGCTCGTCGAGCAGTGTGCGGGCAAGCATGTACGGACTGGTCAGGGTGAACTTCAGCGGACCCTTCGTCAGTTCTCGCGCGGACTGGAACGCGCTGACTAGGTCCAACGTGCCCTCGTCGAGCTCGCCGATCACCACACCCGCCGGTCGACGGCGAAAGCCGAGGTGCGGTTGGGCGGCAAAGCGGGTCACGTCCGACCTCGTGACGGCGGCCCGCACGCCGCCCAGGGGCCGCACGAAGTACTCGATCATGCCGTTCGTCTCGGGGTGGTTGACGTCGAAGCGGGAGAGCTCACCATCGGTGAGCAGATCGATTCCCGTTCGTTCCTGCAACTGGAGCACCACGGCCGTGGCATCAACGAGGGCCTCGCGGGATGGCGCGACACGTAGCCATGAGGGCAGCGGATAGCTGCCGACCAGCGTGGTCTGCATCATGGGGCAAGCTCTTCCAGTACGCGTTGCTTCGTCTCAATGCCCAGCCACGCCATCACCGCCATGCCCACTGCCGCGACCACGCCGAAGACCAGAAAGACACTGGCCAGGCCAAGCTCGGCGCCGAGCAGCACGCCGACCACGATCGGCCCGATCACGCTGGCGACCCGGTTCACGCTGCTCCCCGTGGCGGTAGCCCAGGCACGCATGCGGGTCGGGTACAGCTCAGGGGTGTAGAGGTAGAGCCCGGCCGTGATCGGACTGATCCCCAGACCCATCAACAGGCTTGCGACCAGCAGAACCGGCCAAGCGGTCGCATCGAGAAGGATGGCGACGAGACCGAACGAGGCCCCGATCAACGACAGGGTGAACCCGCCGACGAACCACGGCTTGCGACCGACGCGGTCGACGGTGAACGCAAACACATAGATCTCGACCAGGTAGATCGCGCTAGCGATCACGGTCAAGCCAAGGGCGTTCTCGATGGGGAGACCGCCCAGCCGCACGTACAGCGTCGGCAACCAAGTGGAGAACCCGTAGAGAATGAAGTAGCCGCAGAACCACGTCACCCAGCAGAGCGCCGTTCGCTGCCGGTACACCGGACTGAAGAGCTCACCGAACTTGGTTGGCTTGACGTCGGCCGGTGCCCTGAGTTCAGGTTCGGCGAGGGTTTCGCCGCTCGCCCGTGCCTCCCACTCCATCTGGTCGAGCAGTGCATCAGCTTCCTGAAAGCGCCCCTTGTCGGCCAACCAGCGAGGCGACTCCGGCAGCTTGAAGTACGCGACCACGGCGACAACGAGGGGCAGTGCACCGAACAGGAACAGCAGGCGCCAACCGGTCTCTTCGCCGAACAGCTTGAAGATCAACAGTCCGATCAGCGGAGCAAGCAGGATGCCCCAGCTGAAGATGCTCTCATAGAGCATCACTGCCCGGCCGCGGCTGCGCCCGCGAACGAACTCGTTGAACAGTGCACCCGCGATCGGCACCTCGGCACCGAGACCGATTCCTTGGAGCAGGCGCAAGATGAGCAGGGACTCGAAGTTCCAGGCCGTGGCCACCGCGAGGCTGAGCAACCCGAAAGTGCCGAGGGAAATGACGAAACCCATCCTGCGTCCGTAGCGCTCGGCCACGACGCCCAGCACGATCGCGCCGATGAACTGGCCCACGTACGCGGCGCTGATCAGGATCCCAGCGTTGGTGAAGTCCACGTCGAACTGGGTCAAGACCACGGTCAGGACAACGGCGATGATCAGGGAGTCGAAGGCGTCGAAAAAGGTGCCAACGCCCAGCAGTGCGCCCACCCGGAAATGGGTCCGCCCGAACGGCAAGCGCTCGAGCCGGGCCACGGTGTTGTCTGCGGCTTTCATCCCATCGCGCGCAGTGCTCATGTCATCTCCTCGAATTTGTTCTTGGCACCGTCGAACTTGGCTGTGGCTCTTCGACCACATGGGCTAGGTAGCGTGCGACGATCAGCTCCAAGACCTCCGGTCCTGGGCGGTTCCACAGCCTGTCGTTGAAGATCTCCACCTCGATCGGCCCGACGTAGCCCGTGCTGTCGACGGCCTGCCGAATCGAGCGCAGCGGAATGCACCCGTCCCCCATCACGCCGCGGCCGGTGAGTACTCCCTTGGGAAGCGGGGTGACCCAGTCGCTGACCTGGTACGCGACGATCCGCTCACCGGCCCGGCTGACCGCATCGGCGAGCCGTGGGTCCCACCAGACGTGGTAGGCATCCACGATGACTCCGACCGCATCGAAGGGAGACTGTTCGGCAATGTCCAGCGCCTGATCGAGTGTGCTCACGACGGACCGGTCCGAGCAGAACATGGGATGCAGCGCTTCGATCGCCAGCCGTACGCCCCGTTCACCCGCGTACGGCGCCAGCTCGGCGATGGCATCAGTCACCCGAGACCGCGTACCCAGGAGGTCGGTGTCACCGGGCGGGAGACCTCCGCAAACCAGGACGAGCACCTCGGTTCCCAGCGTCGCGGCCTCGTCGATCGCGCGGCGGTTGTCGTCGCGGCGCAGCTGACGTTGCGTTGGGTCGGGATCGGTGAAGAAGCCCCCTCGGCACAGTGAGGTGACCGACATTCCGGCGTCATGGACGAGTCGGGCGGCAGCCTCCGCGCCCAGTTCCGTGACGTCCTCGCGCCAGAGTCCGATGCCGCCGATTCCACGTTCCATGCACGCTGAGACCAGTTCGCGCAGTGGCCAGTGACGTGTGGTGACGCGGTTGATGCTGAGCCTGGCCAGGCCCTCACTCACCCTGGCACCCTGCGACATCCAGCAATGCCCGCATCCGGCTGGCGGCAAGGTCGGGGTCGGGAAACAGACCGGCCTCGTCGGCCAGTACGAACAGCCGGCTCAGGTGTAGCAGCGACCGGGCACTCTGCAGCCCCGAGACCATGGTGAAGTGCGACTGGTGCCCGGCGAGCCAAGCAAGGAAGATAATGCCGGTCTTGTAGTAGTAGGTGGGCTCGCAGAACACCTGCCGCGCCATCGGAAGGGTTGGCGCGAACGTGTTCTCGTACCCATCGAGATCGCCAGCGTCCAGGGCAGCCAGCGCCGCCGCCGCGACAGGTGCGATCGGGTCGAACACGCCGAGCAGAGCGTCGCTGTGGCCAATCGCATCGCCGCGGATCAGCTGCGGGTAGTTGAAGTCATCACCGGTGTAGCAGCGCACACCGTCCGGAAGCCTGCGCCGGAGGGCGATCTCGCGGTCCCGGTCAAGTAGCGAGACCTTCACACCGTCCACAGCGGCAGCGTGCTCACTGATGATCTGGACGAACGCGTCGGTTGCGGCGTCGAGATCGGCACCGCCCCAATAGCCGGCCAGCGCCGGATCGAACATTGGCCCGAGCCAGTGCAGAATCACCGGCCGGCTCGCCTGCTGGAGCAGCTCGCCGTACACATGCAGGTAGTCGTCCGGGCTATTCGCGCTGGCGGCGAGGTGCCGGCTGGCCATCACGACCGCGGATGCCCCGGCGTCCTCGACGACGGCGAGCTGCTCCTCGTAGGCGTGCAGCACGTCAGGCAGGGCGTACGCCGCCGGCTCCAGCTGGTCCGTTCCGACCCCGCACACTAGTGAGCCGCCCACACTCGCCGCCTCGGTCGCCGACCGGCGGATCAGCTGCACTGTCGTGGGCCAGTCCAGACCCATGCCGCGTTGCGCGGTGTCCATCGCGTCCGCGACACCGAGCCCATGCCGCCACAGGTGATGGCGGAAGGCGAGGGTGGCATCCCAGTCCAACCTGGCCGGCTGTCCCGGCGTGTTGTCCGCGAGTGGGTCGGCGACGACGTGCGCGGCGGCGTAGGCAACCCGCGAGGTCGCTGGTGCACCGCCAACCCGATCCAATGGCTGACCGATCATGTGGTGTGGCACGAGCTTGCCGTCTGGCCTCGGTAGCACGAGCGTGGTCATCGCAGCGCCAGCTCGGGGACAGAAATCCTCCGCCCCTCTGCGGCCGATTGCAGGCCCAGCTCAGCGAGCTGTACACCGCGCGCCGCCGCGAGGAAGTCGAACTGCCAGGGAGCGTCGTCCACCACGTGCCGCAAGAACATCTCCCACTGCAGCTTGAACCCGTTGTCGAAATCCTCGTTGTCCGGGACCTCAGCCCACTGAGCGCGGAAGTCCTCTCGTGTTGGCTCGTCGGGGTTCCAGATCGGCTTGGGTGTCACGGACCTGTGCTGTACGCGGCAGCGTCGCAGCCCCGCCACCGCGCTGCCGTGCGTGCCATCGACCTGAAACTCGACGAGCTCGTCGCGGAACACCCGGACCGTCCACGAGGAGTTGATCTGCGCCACGGCGCCGCCGTCGAGCTCGAAGATTGCGTATGCGGCGTCGTCTGCCGTGGCGACGTACCGGACTCCCGACTCGTTCACGCGCTCCGGGATATGCGTGGCGGTCAGCGCCTGGACGCTTTGTACCCGGCCGAACAGGTTGTGCAGCACGTAATCCCAGTGGCAGAACATATCCAGGGTCACCCCGCCACCGTCCTCACTGCGGTAGTTCCAGGACGGCCGTTGCGGGTCCTGCCAGTCGCCCTCGAAGACCCAGTAACCGAACTCGCCGCGCATCGAGAGCAGCCGCCCGAAGAAGCCGCCGTCGATGAGGCGCTTGAGTTTGCGCAGGCCCGGCAGGAAGAGCTTGTCCTGCACGATGCCGGTCCGCACGCCCGCCGACTGTGCGGCCCGTGCCAACTCGAGCGCGACTCCGAGCTGTTCGGCAAGCGGCTTCTCTGAATAGACGTGTTTGCCCGCCTCGATGGCCGTCCTGATGCTCTTGTCGTGGAGCTGGGTCACCTGGGCATCGAAGTAAACCTCGACGTCGGGCTCGGCCAGCGCCTCGTCCAAGCTGGTCGTGTACCTGGTCAAGCCGTGCCGTTCCGCGAGCGCGCGCAGCTTGGCTTCGTTCCTCCCGACGAGAACGGGCTCTGGCCAGATGACGCCACTCGCGGCCAGAAGTCCACCCTGTTGGCGGATCGCGAGTATCGAGCGCACCAGGTGTTGGGTGTATCCCATGCGCCCGGTGACGCCATTCATCGCGATACCGACGGTACGTCGCTCCATCAGTTGTCTCGCCGTCCTTCATGGCGCTCGGGCGCGCCGAGCCGCTGCCTGCTCCGCGTTCTTTGCCGTACCACCAGGCGGTGTCATCCGGGCGTTGGAAAGCGCTTTCCGAAACCGCCTTCCAGGACGCTAGACTCCCTCCGTACGACGGGTCAAGGGGGGTGCGCATATGGGGAATCGCGCCGGGCGCCACGTGACGCTGGCGCAGGTAGCGAACGCCGCCGAGGTCTCCCTCGCGACGGCTTCGCGGGTGCTCAACGGCGGGCAACGGGTGGTGGGCCCCAAGCTGCGCGAGCGGGTACTTCAGGCAGCGCAGAGCCTGCGGTACGCACCCAACGCGCACGCTCAGGCGCTCGCGGGGGGCGCCACCGCGACCGTCGGGCTCGTCATGCACGACGTGAGCGACCCCCACTTTGCAGCGATCACGCGCGGCGCGATGCAGGTCGCCGCCGAGAACGGCGCCTTGGTCATGCTTGGCAGCACCTTCCGCTCGCCGGAGCTGGAGATCGAGTACGTGTCCACCCTCAGAGCCCAACGTGCCAAGGCAATCCTGCTCGTCGGCAGCGGCTTCGCCGACCGCGAGTACCTCCGTTCCATGCGCGCCGAGCTGATGAACTATTGCAACGGCGGTGGTCGCTACGCGTTCGTGAGCCATCACGACCTGCCCGGCGACGCTGTGCTGCCCGACAACAAAGGGGGAGCCGCCGCGGTGGCGCGGGCACTGGTCGAGCTGGGTCACCACAGCATCGCGGTTGCCGCCGGACCGCTCGTCCTCACGACGGTCGCGCACCGGGTCGGCGGCTTCTTGGAGGCTCTAGAGCAGTCCGGCATACCGCGCTCCCGGGTTCTCATCATCGAGCAGGAGTTCAGCGAGGACGGCGGCTACACGGCAGCCCACGAACTGATCTCCGCCGGGCTGCCCGCGACCGCATTGTTCTGCGTGAGCGATGTGATGGCGATCGGGGCGCTCAAGGCGCTGCGCGAGCGGGACGTGTCGGTGCCCGACGATCTGTCCCTGATCGGCTTCGACGACATCCCGATCGTGCGACATCTGACTCCGTCGCTCTCGACCGCTCATCTGGACCTCGAAGAGATGGGGCGGCAAGCGATGGAACTGGTGCTCGGCGATGCGTCACCGCACCGCGCCCGGCGGGTCAGGATTCCTGCCTACCTGGTGCTCCGCGAGAGCACCGCCAAGCCAACCGGGAACGTACGTCATCGACTGGTTTGAGCCCCGGCGAGACCAGTCGGGTCAACTGTTGTTCTTGACGGCAACGCTGACGGCAACGTCCCGCTGTCCCGTCGGCCTCGGGCGTACCACCGGCCGACTTCGCTCGCGTGAAGGGCCTTCAGCGAACGCCCGAAGCTGCATCCAGCCAGCCTTGTAATGGGGCCTCGACTCCCGAGTCTTCCCGGCACAACCTGGAGTAGAGGGCGTGGTAGGGCGGGGCAGGTCATGGCTCGCTTCGCCGGTTGGCTTGCGTCTTACGACGAACGGGATTCACGACCATAACTCCGACACGCCCTACGAACTGCCGTAAGACCTCATCGGCTATCTCGATCGGTTCGTTCAGACGAACCTGCCCGCCAAGTCGGCGACGTACAGCCACCATTCCATGGACGGGACCGTACTGAGCAGGTGGGGCCATCGAGCATCTCCTGATCCCGCAGCGCCCGAACGAGGTTCGTATCCAGAGCGGACTCTGCGGTCCGCATTTGGGCCGCAGAATCACAAGGGGTCAAACTATGACCGACGACTCGTTAGTCCGGCTCGGGCTGCTGATGGGTACTGGGTGAGCCCGACACCCGGCAGCTGGACGGCAAGCCACGCGAATTGCGGTTCCAAGCGGGCCCTGCTCGGCGAGGAGGTCGACGTAGAACGCCGCTACGGCCCGCTGCACCTCCGTGCTGGCGGTGCATAACTGTCCATTGTGGATTGTCCGCAGTTAGTCCGCAGGAGGACAGCAAACTGCCAACGTCCTTTAACGGTCCGAGCGGCTATGAGACCAGCTCAGTGCCCTGTTTCGTTAGCGGTCAACGACTACCCATCACGGGGAAGTGGTTCTGGGTCAACAACCCCGGTCGGTCGATGACCCCGCCCGCATCGCGGCTCTGCACATACCTGGCGACCGTGTGATGCGAACAGTCCGCCAGCTCGGCGGCGTCCCGCAAGGACCCGGTCAGGTCGAAAGCTTCCAACATTGCATGATCTCCTCGGCAGACTTCAACATGTCCCTTCCTCGGGGTGACGCCGCTTCAGCACCGCCAACCACACCCGAGGAAGGGACCTCAACCGCGCGACACGGCGAGGCAGACGACGAAGTTCAGGTAGATCCCATGACCGTCAGCGGGCAGTTCTCATGTCCGCCAGCGTGCAGCTACGTGGCCATCTTTGCAGTCTCCCGTGGCCGCTGTCATCCACCGAAGCCGGGCACATCAGTGCCCCCGCCAGTGAGGGGGCAGTCATCCAAACGGACACGGTGGCAGCCACGGACAGCCCAAGGGTTCTTAACGGCAACGTCTCGCTTCCCGGGCGAACCGTCGGCCAATTTCCACGCACAAAGAAAGGGGTTCGGCAGTGCACCCCAAGCCAGTTTCTGTCAGCCTTGGACGCGTGCGGTTCCCGGTTCCAACTCCGGGCCTGGGCTCGCTTCGGTTGCAGTACAACTGAACTTCTCAGAGATTCAGGTTGGTTAGCTCATGATCGGGCCGACACCTAGGCCACCGCAATCGCGGGAAAGGGGTCCGGGTCATAGCCCGTGCTCGGTGAGCAGCTTGACTAGCTCTTGGGGGTCACGCAGGTGCGGGTAGGCGTGCCAGACTCGGTCGATCTCGGCCCGTTGGCCAGGAGAGAGATCCTCATCCGGGTCGAGGCA
>JBPCOF010000338.1:0-6676 GCA_051000515.1 Geodermatophilaceae bacterium | reverse complement strand
CCAGCCCGGCCAGTCCGGACAACAGCCGCTCGGCCGCACCGGCCCGATCGCGCCACCAGCCGTCGGGCACCGAACCGACGACATTGGCCATATCGACGACGAGCACGGTGTTGACGCCCTCCGGCTCGCCAGCCGGGCCGGCCTCGCTCACCAGCGTTCGGTGAGGTGCTCACGACCCGGTGGAGGCTCGTAGGGCTCCGGCCAGTACCGCTCGATCAACCGTCTGGTCTCGACCACAACCCTGACCGTAGGACCCGCCTCCGACCGGCCCACGTCCGGGACGCTAGCCCAGGGCGGGGAGCCTGCGGCCCCAACTCGTCGAACGTTTGTGGACTGTGAACCCGGCCCGCTCGTAGAGGCCGAGCGCTCCGGTCTCGTTCGCCGCATCCACGCCGAGGTAGGCGTCCTGATGACCGGCCGCGGACCAGTTCGCCAGGCCGGTGGAGAGCAGCCCCGAGCCGACCCCGCACCCGCGGAAGGACGGCAGCGTGCCGAGCTGGCCGATGTAGACCTCCCGCCGACCGGTGGCCACCACGTCGACCTCGTAGACATAAGTCAGCAGGTAGCCGGCGATGGTCGCGCGCTGATCGTCCTCGACGGCAAGGAGGGACAGGTCCGGACGAAACGCCCGGGCCCCGGTGAAGTAGCCCTTCCACTCCTCGGCGTCGCGTTCGGTGGATCCGAAGTGGCCGTGAAAGGCGGTGTTGTGAGCCTGGTGGACCTCCTCGTCCCGTGCGCGGTCGTACGGCTCGATCCGTACGCCACGCGCGGCTCGTACGGGCGGAAGCGGGACGGCCGGGTCGTCCAGCCCGCGCACCATCTCGAACCAGAACCGGATCTCCTCGAGTCCTTCGCTCCGGGCCAGCGCAGCCAGTCCGACGTTGGTTTCCGAGACATCGCACATCACATTCGCGCCGACCGTGGGATGCCGCTGCGCGTGCAACTGTTCGGCACGGCCGAGCTGCCATCGAAGCAGTTGTCGACCGAGACCACGGCGCCGGTGGTCAGGGTGCACCGTGCCGCCGGTCCAGATCGAGTGGGCCTCACGTACCTGTCGTTGGCCGAACACCTCGGCATATCCGATGAGATTCTCGCCCTCCCAGACCAGCCGGGTGTCGGCCTCGGGATCGATCAGACCGCTCATGAAGTGCTCGGCGACGTCATCCTCGTCAGATCTCTCATCCGTGCAGTCCACAGCCTCGGCCGCTGCCATGAGTCGCGTCAGCGCAGCCACATCCGCGCGCCGCAGTGGCCGCCAGGTCTGCTCGACCGACTGCTGGACATCACTCGCGTCGGTAGCCACGCAATGGCACGGTAGGTGGCGCAGGCCCTGCCGTCGACCGGATTTCCACAGCCAGAAGTTCCGCAGTTCAGGCGTGATTGATGCACCGGGTGGCGGCGGGGCGGGCGAGCAGCCGGTCGTACCCGATCGCGCGACCGCAGATCTCGCAGTACCCGTACGTTCCCGCCTCCCATCGCGCCAACGCCGCCTCGATCGCTGACCCGGTGTCGCGCGCCCGCTCGATCAGAGATCTCACCTGGGCCCGCTCGAAGGCGATCGTCGCGCCCTCCGGGTCGTGCTCGTCGTCGGCGTTGGACTGGGCCGAGGCATCCACGATCAGGCCGAAGTCGCGGCGCAGGGCCGCCAGGTCGCTGCGGGCGAGTTCGGCGGTCTCGATCAGTCGACCGTGCAGGACGGCTCTCTGTTCATCTGTCAGGTCAGCCGGGCCGCCCAGGTCGGGGGCGCTCACGGCGGCAGTGTGGCCCGGATGTCGGCCGGCATGATCCGGTTCGCGGCGATCAGTTGCTGGGTGAGGACGACGGTCAGTGTCTGTGCGGCCAGCAGACCCACGAGTACCAGGAGTTGGGCCGTCCCCGCCTCGATCGCGCTGCCGCCGCCGAGCAGCACACCGACGAAGGCGCCGGGAAGGGTGACTAACCCGACGGTCCGGGTCTGGTCCAGCGCGGGCGTCATGGCCTCCGGACTGTGCCGGGCGATCACCTCGAGGATGGCCGGGTGTTGTTGCATCCCCAATGCCAGACCCGCCTCCACGAGACCGCGGTCCTGACGCAACGCCGAGAACGCTCGCCGTCCGGTGAGCGACAGGGCAGTCATGGTGCCGCCGATGACGATTCCAGCTATCGGCACGATCCCGGCTCCGTTCAGCGGGACGACGCCGGAGCCGAACACCAACGCCAGAACCGGCGCCACTCCGCCGGCAATCGCCGCAGCGACCCACAACCAGGACCGCCCAGCCCCGACGCGGCGGGAAGCAGTGGCCGTGGCCACGGCGAACATCAGTAGCGCGAACAGGGCCGAGGCCCAAGGCCGACTCAGCACCGCCGCGATGATCAGCGCGACGACGCCGAGCTGGATTGCGGCGCGACCGGCTGCCGTGACGAGGTCACGCTCGAGTGCCAGACCCCCGGCACGGGCCGCCAGCACGGCGAGGACGACCAGGGCGATCAGGATCACGCCGAACAGCCAGCCGACATCCGGTGCCTGACTCACGGGCTGGGCCGCCTCAGGCCGCGATCTCGAACAGGTCTGCGGCGTTGTGCCACAACACCCTCCGCAGCCAATCCTCGCCCAGATCCAGGTCGTGCAGCGCCGCCAGTTGGGTGGCGTACGGGTACGGGATGGACGGGAAGTCGCTGCCGAACAGAATCCGGTCGCCTAGGTCGGCCAGGCGAGGCAACAGCGCCCGGTCGAAGGGCGCGAATGCATCGGTGAACGTAGTCGCAAACATGGTGGTGTCGAGGTAGACGCGCTCATGCTGGGCGGCGAGGTCGAGATGCGCGGCGTATTCATGCATACCCATGTGCGCGATGACCAAGCACAGCCGCGGGTGCCGCTTGAGCACCTCCCCGATCGGGCCAGGACCGGTGTGAGTTCCCTGCAGTGGCCGGGAACCGCAATGTGTGACGACCGGGGTGCCGGCGTCGGCCAACTGGCCCCAGACCTGATCCAACTGCAGGTCGCGGGGGTCGAAGTCACCAACCTGGATGTGCACCTTGAAGATCCGCGTGCCGGCCTCCAGAGCCTTGCGCACGTACGACTCGACGCCGGGCTCGGGGAAGAAGGTTGCCGAGCTCAGGATCCGCGGGTCACGCTGCGCGAAGTCGGCCGACCATTGGTTGAGCCAGGCGGCCATTCCCGGCTTGTGCGGATAGGGCAGCGTTGGAAAGACCCGTACGCCCAGAGCGGTGAGCACAGCCAGTCGCTGCTCGACCGGCAGTCGATAGTGCACCGGCCACCCGGAGCCGTAGTGGGTCGAGGCGTTGTCGAAGTAGGCCCAGACCTTGCGCTGCACGGCATCTGGCAGGAAGTGGATGTGGGTGTCGATCAGACCAGGCAGACCCAGTGCGGCCCAGTAGCCAGGAACTTCTTCGTCGGATCCCGGCCCGGTCCTGATCCGCGCTGTCGTCACAAACGACCCTTGCGGCGACGGCCGAATTCCCGCGCGATCTCCCGTTGGGCATCCCGATCGGCCAGGTCTCGCCGTTTGTCGTAGGCCTTCTTCCCCTTGGCCAGCGCCAGGGTGACCTTGACCTTGCCGTCGTTGAAGTACATCTCCAGCGGTACCAGCGTGGCCCCGCCCTCCTGGGTCTTTCCGATCAGCTTGGCGATCTCCTCGCGGTGCAGCAGCAGCTTTCGGTTGCGCCGCGGCTCGTGGTTGGTCCAGGTGCCCTCGGTGTACTCCGGGATATGCACACCGCGCAGCCACACCTCGCCGTCGTCGATCGTGGCGTAGCCGTCGATCAACGAGGCGCGCCCCAGTCGCAGCGACTTGACCTCGGTGCCCACCAGCACGAGGCCGGCCTCGTAGGTGTCGGTGATCGAGTAGTCGTGGCGCGCTTTGCGGTTCTGCGCGATCAGCTTTCGACCGGATTCACGGGGCATGGCCCTAGCCCGGATCCGAGTGAAGGACGCCGTGTATCGAACCTATTGGCACAAGGCGTCCTTCACTCGGTTGGAATGCGGAGATTACAGGCGTACGTACAGGCGCAGGGTGACGTACGCGGCGAGGCTGGCCAAGCCCACTCCGGCCAGGGCGATCAGCGGGCTGATCGTCAGGATCGAGCTCCACTCCACCGGCGGAATGATGCCCGAACTGATCGGTCCAGCCAGCGTTCGGTCGACGAAGAGCACCTTGGTCAGAGCCAGACCACCGAAGGCCAGTACGGCACCGAGCAGCCCGGCAAGCGCCGCCTCGAGGATGAACGGCAGCTGGGTGTACCAGCGAGATGCGCCGACCAACCTCATGATCGATGTCTCGGTACGTCGGTTGAACGCCGCGAGCTGGATCGTGTTCGAGATCAACAACAATGCCGCCAGCGCCTGCACGATGGCCACCGCGATGGTCGCGTTGCGAAGCCCGTTGAGCAGTCCGAAGAGCCGGTCGAGGAAGTCCCCCTCGTCCTTGACCTCGTCGACGCCGTTCATCCCGGCGAAGGCCTCGTTGATGACGGGGTAGCGCTCAGGGTTGACGAGTTGGACCCGGAATGAGGCCGGCAGGGCGTCGGAGGGCGTATTGGCCACGAGTTCGGGCTGCTCGCGGAACTGTTGCTGGAAGCGGGCGTACGCCTCGTCCTTGCTCTCGTACAGGAAATCCTCGACCTCCCCGGAGGACTCGAGGTCAGATCTGATGCCGAGGCGTTCGTTCTCGGTGATGTCGTCGGTGAGGAAGATCGAGACCTGGATCTTGTCGTAGTAGATCTCCTTCATCTCCGAGATCTGCCGGGCTATGAGCAGCCCGGCGCCGAGCAGGCCCAACGAGATCGCGGTGGTGATGATCATGGCGATCGTCATCGTGAGGTTGCGCCGAAGACCGGTGGCTACCTCGGAGACGACGAAATTGACGCGCATGGCTTCCTAACGTTTCGGTGGGATGGATACAGCGGCGCAGCGCAAGGCGGCAGCACCGCACCGGACCTCAGCGGCCAACGCCGTAGACCCCTCGCGACTGGTCCCGGCTGACCTTGCCCATACTCAGCTCGATGACCCGGCGACGCATCGAGTCGACGATGTTCGAGTCGTGGGTGGCCATCACCACCGTCGTACCGGTTCGGTTGATCCGCTCCAGCAGCAGCATGATGTCCTGGCTGGTCTCGGGATCGAGATTGCCGGTTGGCTCGTCGGCGAGCAGGACCAGTGGGCGGTCGACAAAGGCGCGAGCCATCGCCACCCGTTGCTGCTCGCCTCCTGACAGTTCGTGCGGCATCCGCCCGGCCTTGCCGTCCAAGCCGACCATCTCGAGGACTTCTGGCACGACTTTGTTGATGGTGCGCTTCGGCTTGTTGATCACCTCGAGGGCGAAGGCGACGTTCTCGCTGACCGTCTTGTTGCGCAGCAGCCGGAAGTCCTGGAACACGCAACCCATCGTGCGGCGCAGTTTCGGCACCTGCCGGCTGCTCAGCGTGTTCAGCGTCTTTCCGTTGACGACGACCGTGCCCTTGGTGGGGCTGTCCTCCTTGAGGATCAGTCGCAGACAGGTCGACTTGCCCGACCCGGAGGGTCCGATCAGAAAGACGAACTCGCCCTTCTCGATCTCCATGCTGACGCCATCCAACGCGGGTCGAGTGCTGGCGGGATAGGTCTTGGTCACACTTTCAAGCGAGATCACGGGAGTCGACTGTACCGAAGCAACCTGTCAGCCCCCGCCAGGCGAGCGTGCCGGGCGGGGCGTTGGCGCGTAGCGGTCAGGTGCTGGTCGGGCTCAGGAGCCGACGGTTGCGGTTTCCTGACCCCGCCGCCAGCGGATCCCAGCTTCGATGAACTCGTCGATCTCCCCGTCGAGTACGGCGGTGGTGTTGCCGGTCTCCATCTCGGTACGGAGATCCTTCACCATCTGATAGGGGTGTAGGACGTAGCTGCGCATCTGGTTGCCCCAGGAGTTGCCCTCGCCTTTGAGCGCATCCATCTCCGCCTTTTGCTCCCGGCGGCGTACCTCCAGGAGCCGGGCCTGCAGCACCCGCATGGCCGCGGCCCGGTTCTGGATCTGGGACTTCTCGTTCTGGCAACTCACCACGATGCCGGTCGGCAGGTGCGTGAGCCGTACGGCCGAGTCCGTGGTGTTGACGCTCTGTCCACCGGGGCCTGAGGATCGGAAGACGTCCACCCGGATGTCACTCTCCGGGATCTCGACATGGTCGTCCTGCTCCACGACCGGTAGGACCTCGACGCCGGCGAAGGAGGTCTGCCGGCGGCCCTGGTTGTCGAACGGGGAGATCCGGACCAGCCGGTGCGTGCCCTGCTCGACCGAGAGGGTCCCGTAGGCATAGGGCACCTGTACGGCGAAGGTCGCGGACTTGATCCCAGCCTCCTCGGCGTAGGAGGTGTCATAGACCTCGGTCGGATAGTCGTGGCGCTCGGCCCAACGCAGGTACATCCGCAACAGCATCTGCGCCCAGTCCGCGGCGTCCACCCCGCCGGCTTCGGACCGGATCGTCACCAGGGCCTGGCGTAGGTCGTACTCACCGCCCAGCAGGGTGCGGATCTCGAGTTGTTCGATCTCGCGGTGCAGCTTGGCCAGGTCGCGGACCACTTCGTTCTTGACCGCCTGGTCGTCCTCGTCGACGGAGAGTTCGTGCATCACGGCGATGTCGTCCAGCCGGGTCCGCAGGTCCTCGATCCGTCGTAAGTCCTGCTGTAGGTAGGACAGGCGGCTGGTCA
>JBPCOF010000098.1:0-3036 GCA_051000515.1 Geodermatophilaceae bacterium | reverse complement strand
CGGAGCGGGATCGCTGAGCGGTCATCGTGGTGGGTGTGCTCATCTCTGGCAGGCTTTCCAGGATGGGCGACACCGAGCAGGACTGGGAGCTCGAGGTTCGGACGGTGTGGGAGACCGCCGAGGGCCTGTCGGAGGAGGAAGTCGTCGCGGCGATCGACGCGTTGGCCGACCGCCGCCCCGACGGGGACCCGGCCGCGTTCTACGAGCGGGCCTCGGCCCGCGACTACGCCGGTTGGGAGGCCGACGCCGAACCCCTCTACCGTCGAGCCTTGCACGCCGGACTTGACGAGGAGCGCCGACCGAGAGCCGCGATTCAGCTGGCCAGCACCCTGCGCAACCTCGGACGAACCGACGAGGCCATCAGCCTGCTCAACTGGGAGATCGAAGCCTCACTCGATGACGGGCTCGATGATGCCCGCGCGGCCTTCCTGGCGCTGGCCCTCCACGATGCCGGCCACCACGGACGCGCCCTGTCTACCGCCCTGGTAGCCCTGGCACCGCATCTGCCCGCCTACGGCGGCGCCGTCGTGCAGTACGCAGCTGAGGTGCGTCAATAGCCCGTCGGCTACTGGGACAGGTCCTCGTGCCTGACAGCCGGCACTAGCCTCAGGCTCCGTGGAGACCCTCGGGCAGGCAGTGCACCGAACTTGTCATCTCACCGGCACGTTTACGCTCCGGTCCGGCCAAGTCAGCGGCGAGTACTTCGACAAGTACTTGTTCGAGAGCGACCCCAGGTTGATACGGCGCGTCGCCGAGGCGATGGTTGCGCTGCTGCCCCCGTGCGACGTCCTCGGCGGCATGGAGATGCGTGGCATTCCGCTAGTCGCCGTCATGTCGCAACTCACGGGGCTGCCGGCCGTGTTCGTGCGGAAGGAGGCGAAGCAGTACGGCACGCGCAAGGTCGCCGAGGGCCAGTCGGTGAACGACGCGCGGGTGGTTGGCGTCGAGGACGTCGTTACTACCGCTGGTGCGTTGGTCAACGGCTGTGGCGCCCTCGTGAAGCAGGAGCCATCGTCGATTCGGTTGTATGTGCGCTCGACCGCGAGCAGGGCGGGGCACAGAATCTCGCGTCGCACGGCATCGCGCTCCTGCCCGTGTTGCGCCGGAGATACCTCGGCTAGGTGCCGCTATCTGCTCCACCATTGCGACACGGTGTCCCGCTGGTCCTTCGATCCTTCGATCTGCGGGACACCGTGTCCCAGTAGCCCACTCAGCGGTCGACCGACGCGGCAGTCAGCAGCAGCCGGCGGACGCCGGGCGCGGATCGCAAGCCTCTGGCCACGCCGAGTCGTGCGATAGCTATCGCCCGCCACGTCCTGAGCCCGGGGTCACGGCGGTTACGCGGCCCGTCGCGTCGGTGGTGTAAGGACCGACCGACAGGTCGAGCAGGATGAGCGCGTTGCCGAACGGGTCGGTGACGACCGCAAGGCGACCAACCGGAATCTCACAGGGTTCCATCGCGACTGCACCACCCGCAGCCACGATGTCCGCCACGGCATCCTGGACCGACGTGACCAGCCAATTAGGCGCGTACTGGAGGCTGGTGCTCAACACGAGTTCGGTCTCGCTGTCCGGCAGTCGAAGGCCGGCTTGCCCGAGTTCGTCGTTGCGCCATATCAGGTCGTGGCCGAGGCGATCCCGGTAGAACTCCAAGCCCTGGTCGAGGTCTGGAACCGACACGGTGACAGCGTCGACCATCCGGAGGACCGGGCTCTGGCTCATGATCTCAGTCTGCTCGTCATCCTTGCTGCTCGTCGCCCGCTCGGCGGTCGGCTATCGGACAGCGTGTACCGGTCGTCGTTCGGCTTCCGGGGACAACATGCACGCGTCAGGAGCTGTCTGTCTTGACAACCTCCTCGGCGCCGTACGACCTTCCAAGCCATGAGCTCAGCTCTGGAACTGCGTCTCCGCTTTCCCGTCGATGATCAAGCGCTGTCGGACTTGCAGGCCCGCGCGTTCGGCCGCCCTAGCGGCGCTGCGCAGCCGTGGCAGGACAGGCTGCAGCACCACAGCCTCACCTGGGTGGGCTTCAACGGCGCGACCCTGGTTGGGTTCGCGCACGCCGGCTGGGAGGCGGGTCCCACACCTTCGTACTGGACACAGCCGTCGACCGGAGCTATCAGCGGCAAGGCGTCGGCCGCGCACTGGTTCAGGCGCTCATCCAACAAGCGGGCGCTGCCGGCTGCGAGTGGCGGCACGTGGATTACGAACCACACCTGGCGGCCTTCTACACAGACGCCTGCGGCCTTCGCGCGACGGATGCCGGGCTGCTCCACTTGCCCCAGTAGGCAATCCGCTTGCCGGGCGGACGCCGGCCGTAGGTGCAGGTCAAGGGGCCAGTCGACCCTCCTGATCGCCTCCCGCGCGTCCTTCGCCAAACGACAAACCACCGAGTCGCTGATCCTGAGACCATGCGTCATGCCGCTCAGGACCAAGAAGACTTGGTGGGGTGTGTCCTTGGACGCGCCGGATCCCCGTGGCCTCGCCGAGTTCTATACCCGCCTGCTGGGCTGGAAGCTGTTTCCTGACCCCGACGGACCCGGTGCGGCGGTCGCGCCATCAGCGGACGCCGGCTTCAACCTGACCTTCCAGCGGGAACTTCACTATGCGCGCCCCATCTGGCCGGCCGTGCAAGGACAACCCCAGATGTCGATGCACCTCGATATCGAGGTGGACGATCTTGAAGAAGCCGTCGCCTATGCCCTTGAGGTCGGCGCCGAGCTCGCCGACTTCCAGCCGCAGGCAACAGTGCGCGTCATGTTCGATCCCGCAGGTCATCCATTCTGCCTCTACCTGGCGGAGTGATCGCACGGGGCGGCGTTCGGCCAAGCCCGTATTCCGCCGACCCGGTAGACGTTCGGCTGCTGGGCCTTCGTGGACGACGTGTAGCCGATACTAGCGGTAGGTGGCGACCCGTTCGGGCGTCGGCGTCAGGAGTTGGTAGAGGACGTTGTCCTGCCACTCGCCGGCGATGTGCATGTACGACCGGGCCATGCCGTACTGCTCGAAGCCCACCCGCTGGAGCACGCGCTGCGA
>JBPCOF010000329.1:0-4998 GCA_051000515.1 Geodermatophilaceae bacterium | reverse complement strand
GCCGCGGATCACTTCGTGCGCGACTCCCACCAGCAGCAGTGGCAACGCGAGCAGGACGGCGACCGAGGCCATCGCTCGCCAGGGTCCGGAAAACCAGCCGCTGAGGTGGATCGCGGTCGTGGACTGCAGGGCGTCGATCATCTGCGCGAAGGCCCACCCGGTGATGGACTCGATCGTGTGGTGGATGGCCCGGCCGATCGCACCCATGATCGCGTTGACGGGGTTCAGGAAGCCCAACATCAGTGCACCGAGCCGCCGACGCCGAACCCGAAGTTGACCAGCGCGGAGGCCGCGCCGGCCACCATGGCACCGAGCACCCCGCCGAGGGCCATCGATCACCCCTTGTGCTCAGCGTTGTAGTTGCCCGAGTGGTGCCCGAGGCCCCACGCGCCGGCGCCGAGCAGGATCGCTGCCCCGCAGGCGTATAGCACCCAGGTGACGAGGCCGCCGACGAGGGCAGCGATCTGCGCCGTGCCCGGCAGGTTGTTGTTGGGGTTGATGTTGATCGCCTGGTAGGCGAGCCTTGTGAACGCCATAGTGGCCTCCGCGGATCCCGGAGCCGGGCCGATCCCAGCTCGCAGGACAGAGGTTCAATCTGGGACGTCCCGGATTACGTCGCGGGTCCCGCGAAACACCCGGAACGTTGCGGTGAGACGGCAGTTCGGCGCGCGTCCTGCTGGCGGCCCAACGCGGCGCAAACGTCAAGGATGTCGAAGCAGCCGGACTCACAGCACCTCACCGTGGACGATGAAGCAAGCGGCTCTTCCCACCTTTCAGAAAACCGTCTGGTTGCCGGAGGTGATTTTGCTCCGCAGGTCCCACGGCAATCGCGGTATCGCGGTAGGCTTTCCCTACGAGCCGCAGCGGTCGCAGCGGTCTTCGCCCTCCGGGACAGCCACGACCCCGCCGTGGACAGCACTGATCATCTGCCCGACCTCGTCGGCTACCGAGCCGATCTCGACACAAAGGTCCCGAAGATCGGTGGCGGTGAGTCCGTCGATGGGAAGCACCCCTTCGATCATCAGCCGCTCCTGGACGATGAAGGCCCGAGAGAACTGCAAGCCGGCGTTGACCTCGTTGATTTCACGGAGCACTGCCGCGCTGGGCTTGACGCCGTACACGGCGGTCGCCCACGCTTTTACTTTCAGACCGTCCTGGCGGACCGTCACGTAGTACCGGGCGGTGCCGTGCGAGAAGGGGACGTCCCCGTCGTCATCGACCATCAGACTTGGCAGCTCGAAGCCCTCCCTCAAGCACTCACGGACGTGCGATTTGGCAAGATCGACGAAGCTCATCTGTACCCTCTTTACGTTGGCCTGTATGAGCATTCTGCCCTGCGGGTACGACACTTTCGGGCCCATGAAAAGCCTCCGAAGCCCGCCCAACTGGGCGGGCGAGGACGCGCGTTGGCTAGGTCAACGCCGGGCCGGCGCTAGGTCGTAGTGCTCGTGCAGCTCGTCGAAGAAGCGGTCGTGAAGATCAGCGTCCGGCCATAGCGCTTCCAGGCGACGGAACTCCGCGTCATGTCCTTGGCCGGGCAGCAGGTCATGCAGGACCTCGTGGAACAGTAAGTAATTGAGGGCTTCCTCTGAAACCCGGTTCGTGGGTGCTTGAAGGACGCGATTGATCCGAATGATGGGGGCTCCGGCGCCCTTGCCACTGGGACGCAGGCTCCAGTAGGCCCACATGCTCTTGATGGGTCGGTCCGTCCACTTGACCGCCAGATCGGTTCGATCTGGGAGCCGGTCGGCGGCGGGCTCGCCTTGCAAGACCTCTCGCATCATGGCAAGGACCCTGTGTAGGTCAGGTACGGCACGACTCGGGCGTCGGGGAAGGGAGCCTCGGCTGGTCCCGAGAGTCTCCTCAAGCCTTTCGGCGTTGAGCCGTGGGGCCTGGTGGATGGCAGCGCGTCTGAGCTCGCGCAGTTCTCGTTCGACCGCCTCTTCGAAGTGGTCGAAGGTGGGGTAGGCGACGCGAGCGAGCGACGTCTCGTACTCGCTGCGCATCAGAGCTTGTCGGGCGGTGTCTGTCATCGCGGCACGGTCGCGGAGCAGCGCGGCCACCGTGTTGGGGCTAAGCGTCGCAACCAGATTCACGAACTCGGGTGCGGCCGGGTCGTGTCGGGCCTGGCCAAGTACGGCGTCAACGGCGCGCTGGGTTGGGTATGGCGGGTGATCGTCCTGGAAAAAGGACCGCGGGGGGCTGCCTTGGAACCCCCGGCCGGAGAGGGCGTGGGCCAGGAGCGCCTTGTAGCCGTCGAGTTGATGGTCCATGACTGGGACGTTGCCGTGATCGGTCACGTAGTAACCGGCCAGACGTGTCGTGGTCGTCGCGGGGTCGATCGGGATGCGATCGGGACGGTTTTGGTACATCCGTCGGATCTGGGCGAGGAGGTCCTCGCCGATCAGCTGGCCGTCGTCCGTCGTGATGGAGGGCAGCACCCGTTCCCTGCCGGGCGTGGTGAGAGCCAGCGACTGGGGGATGTCGGACATCTCGATCGGGTCGACAACGTCCTCGAAGTTCTGCCACTGGTCTCGGATGTACACGAGGTGAGCCTCGCGTTCGCCACCGGCGCCAGGTCCGCGCAGCACGCGGCCGATCATCTGGCGCATCAGGATGCGGCTCGTGGTCGGGCGCGCAAGGAAGGCCGTGCGCGCATCGGGCAGGTCAACTCCCTCGGTGAGCATGCCGACGCTGACGAGAACACAGGGACCGGGATGCTGGCGGAACCACGTCAGGATTTCCTCCCTCGGTTCCAGTGCTGCGCTATGAAGGACTCGGACATCAGCCCCTCGGCCAACAAGGGCGTCGCCGAGGTGATCGGCGTGGAGCGTGCTGGTGGCAAACAGAAGGGTCTTGCCCCAGTCGTTGTGCCGCGACATCCACAGGTCAACCACCAGTCGATCGCGCGTCTCGCGGTCGAACTGCCGCAACACGGAGGGCGGGAGGTCCGCTCTGGCCTGCTGCACTTCCGTGCGAGTGAGGTGGATCTGCATGCCGGAGTCCACCGTGTGCAAGATCGGGGTGGCAAGCACACCCCGGGCATGCAGTTCTTCCTGGGAAATGGACTTGAGCAGAACGGGAAAGGTCGCCCGGAGCCGCTGTCGGGCCGCGGCTGCCGTGGGCCAAGGAGTCGCGGTCAGCCCGATGAGGACCGCGTTCGCGTTGGCGACCACACCCAACTGGCGCTGGTACGCAGGTGCACCGGCGTGGTGGGCCTCGTCGACGATCACGACGGTGGGCCTCTCCTGCAGGAACCGCTTGAGCCTGCCTCGGTTTCGTTCCTCCCACCCGGCATTGAGGGATTGCCAGGTGATGAGTGCCACGTCCAAGTCGTCACTAGCCAAGCTCGACACCTGGCTGTGTCCCGAGGTGATCAGCCGAAGGCGCCGCTCGAACGATGCCGCCTGCACGCTCGCCTCGCTCTCGAAGGCCCCGAGGGCTTGCTGAAGCAGCTCCTGCTGGTGGGAGACCCACAGGACTCGGAGATCCGCCTGCTTCGCCATTCGGCCTACCAGCCACGAGACGGCGGTGAGCGTCTTGCCGGCACCGGTGGGCAAGATGAGCAGACCGCGTCGACCTTCGGACGTTCTGGCACGGAGCAACTTGTCGAAGCCTTCGTGGGCTTGCTGCTGGTAGTCGCGTAGGTCCAATAAGGACGGCAGATCTTGACCGCGAAGAATCTTTGGCGCCGACGTCGGCCCGACAGACGTCTTACGACGTGACTTGGGCAGGACCGCCATCGGCACGCGGTGCGCGAACACGAAGCGCTTGGCCAGAGCCAGCCTGAAGGTGGGCGACATCCGTCGAGCCGCCAGGTAACCACGGAGCTCGGAAGTGTTCGCTCCGGGCTGGACCCCCAAACCAGGTCGTCGGCGACTCACGAGCGCGGCAATGTGAATGAGGTCGTCAGGACGCGCCCCACCGCGCTTCTCCAACCAGGAGGAGCGCAAGACGCCAAGTGCGGGATCCTGGTCCTTCAGACGTGTACCTGTCTCCCCAAACACGCGGGTGGCCTGGCGACACCAGTCAGCGTCGGTCCGCAGAGCTGCAAGATCGTGGGGGTACCCCTCGTAGGCAGCTCGAACCAACTCGCGCACGAGCCGCGAGTCGACGCCTGTCCATGCGAACCTCATCCGTGTCTTCTCACCGTCGATCACGTGACCAGGATCCCAACTGTCGCCGCCCACGCCACGATTGGCCCGGTGCCACAAGGTCTATCAGTTGACCCTTGCCTTGCGACGATCGAGACGTACGGGTGATCCACCCAACCTCCGGTGCCGGAGAGTGCGCGACGTGAACCGCCGCAGTGGACTTCCAACATTTACGTGCTCGCCGAGTGTCGAGCGGCCCACAGGACTTCCTGGTAGGTCGCCTCTGTGTCAGGGTCGGGCTCGGAGTCCTCTTCGACGTCGAGCAGCGCACGGAGCTCGGCGTACAAGGTCTTGACCTCGCCGATGGCGCCGCGGTCGGCGGCTGATCGCATGGCGAGCTGGTAGAGGCGCTCTTCCCAGGGACACGCCCGCAAGCCGGCGCGGGCGGCGACCATGGCGCCGGTCGGATCGCCTTCGGCGAGGAGCTTCTCGCTGACCTCGAGGGCGAGGTCGACGACGGAGGCTTCCATCTCGGCCTCAAAGCCTTCGAGAGATGCCCAGTCGCCTTTGACGTCTCGCAGCGGCTGGCCGCGCACGAGGTCGAGTGCTTGGCGTCGATCTTCAAGAGAGCCCTTGGCCCAGACCTGGAACTTGGCCCAGTCGGTGGTGACGGTCTCGTCGAAGGCCCAGCCTGGCCCCAGGCTGACCCGGCCGCCGATCGCACGTCGGACCTCGTGCATGCGGTTGCGCAGGGTCTTCTCCGAGCGCAGCTGCTCGGGCCACAGGGCGGTAGCCATCTCGTCGAGGGAGACGCCGCGTCGGTGCAGGGCGAGGTAGAGCACGATGTCGCGCAGCTGCGGGGTCAGGTGGGCGATGGGTCCATCGAGATCGAGTGGTCCAAGAA